>JABSRA010000050.1 GCA_013215445.1 Oceanospirillaceae bacterium | reverse complement strand
TCATTAAGTTGCTCATAATTATACCTTTTGAATAGGTTATAGATTATGAGCAGTTACACAATTACTTTTACAGCCTCATTCTTTGTGACAATTATTTGCTTGGTGACTACCTTTAATTGCTGGGGAGGAACTGAAAACCTTCCCATCAATATATTAATGATACACTCCTATAGCGAAGATCTTCCGTGGACAATGAACCAGCACCTCACCTTTAAGCAGAAAGTTCAACAATCTCTTCCATCTAGGAAATTTAATTTTTTTGTTCAATATCTTGATACAAAAAAAACATCACCGACAGAAACGTATAAATCGTCATTTAAACACTACATCCATAATAAATTTTCCAATTCGAAAATAGACCTAATTTATACCAGTGATGACAATGCCACCAACTTTGTATTTGAGTTAAAGGCAGGAAGTTCATTGTTTCCGGATGTACCACTTATCTTTTCAGGCGTTAATAACCTAAAGCTGTTGGATTCTCAACACCTCGCCAACACAACCGGAGTTTTTGAAAATCACAGTACTAGAAAGAATATTGAGCTGTTAATAACGCTACAGCCCGATGTAGAAAAGATTTTACTGGTAGGTGATAACAGCCCCTCAGCGAATGCAATCCAATCTGAAATAGAAAACCTTAATCTACATTTTCCAATGCTTGATATAGTGCTTTTGAATAACTCAAAGCTCAGCGTTCTACTCAGTGATATAAGCGCCCACCCTAATGCCCCTATCATATTCACAGCTATTGGCGCACTTCGTAGTGATTCAGGAGAGCACATTCCAAGTGCCGTTGGAATATCGAAATTTTCACCCCTAGGCCGTATATTAATAGTCACTACCCCGGATTTTTTTACCTTAGCCACCTACCCGGTATTAGGGGGTTACATCACCACACCAGAAGCTCAAGCGACAGCTGCCGCGAAACTCGCTGCGCAAGTTTTAAAGGGTACTAAAGCAGGAATAATCCCACCTATTACTCACTCACCCGTTGAGTTGCTAATAGACTATAAACGACTCGATCAGCTCAAGTTGTCTATTCCAACTTCTCTTCGTGGCGATCTACGCTTTATAAACAAACCTGCTTCTTTTTGGATTAAGAACCCTAATGCCATTTTTCGGATAATGGGGATCGTTTCATTAATTTTCTTTATCGCTCTCTCATTCTTTATCTTCTCCACCCGAAAACAACATCGTATTATTAAAGAACAAGCCACCGATTCCCTGACCGGCCTACCTAACCGAACCAGCTTAATACAACATATTCGTGCAGCTAACTTCCCAACAATTGCCATTCTTGATATAGAGGGATTCAATTCTCTTAATAACTTTTACGGTCTAGAGACATGCGATGCTATCTTATGCCACGTAGCTCAAAGTTTATCTGCTCACGCCACTGATCCGATATCGGTTTATCGCTTAGGTAATGACATATTCGTATTATTGGCTGATAAAAAGGAATACCAAGAAACGCTAAAGCTGGTTACCACAAATATTGTTGATTATTTTTCACGCCATGATTACAAACACCAAGAAACAAATATCAGAATTAATTTATCGGCTGGTATATCGGGCCATAAATCCATGAACCCGTTAATTGATGCAAGTATTGCTTTAAATCAAGCAAAAAAAGAACGTAGCTATATTGTTACTTATACAGAAGAGCACGCGAATGTAGCCGAACAGCAAAGAAGTAATGTTATCTGGGTACAAAAGCTCCGCGATGCGCTTCGCGAGGATCGTGTAAAGCCTTTTTTTCAGGTCATCGTAGATAATGTAACAGGCGATAGGTCAAAAGTAGAGGCACTGGTCCGATTGATTGAGCCCAATGGCAAGATCATTCCACCCTTCTTCTTTTTAGAAGCCGCCAAGATATCCCGCCAATATTATCAGATCACTCATATTATGATTGAAAAAAGCCTGCAAGAAATTGCCAATAATGACATGACAGTTTCAATTAACTTCACCATTGAGGATACTCAACGTATCGAAACAGTGCAGTTTTTTAAAGAACAGCTAGCAAAGTACAGTTGCGCTAGCCGAGTAATTATTGAACTTACAGAAAGCGAAGGTATTGAAAACTATGATGATGCAATTGAATTTATCCGAGATATTCGCAGCCTAGGTGCTAAAGTCGCCATTGATGATTTTGGTTCGGGTTATTCAAATTTCATGCATCTAATGTCTTTAAATCCGGATTTTCTTAAAATTGACGGCTCAATTGTGAAGCGACTACTGGATGACCGTAACGCAGAAGTCATTGTTAAAGCATTGGTCAATTTTGCTAATGAACTTGGAATAAAAACCATTGCTGAATTTGTAGACTCGCAGGCTTTGCAAGATAAAGTAACAGAGTTGGGTGTTGATTACTCTCAAGGTTATCACCTAGGAAAGCCAGCACCAGGGATATAACATACCTTATAGTTACTCAAGGGTATGGTAAGTGTGAGACATTAGTGGTGATAAAGCTTAAAGAAAGAAGCTCTCTGGCTTATCAACAGTTGGTATTCCCCTCTGTCTGATCTAGCCATAAAAATAATATAGAACTGCTCGAAAATCACCATAATCCTCGACATGATTAATAATCAGCAGAAAATTCTACCCTCTTCATCGCCACTTGATATCAGCAGTGTTTTGTTGTGCCGAAAACACCAGCAATTTTTCATTATTAATATCAGCCACTAACAAATCAACATCGCTAGGTAACTGGTAATTATCAATTAATGGAGACTGCTGGTTGATCGCTAGGCCCACCCATGTATTCCTGCCGCTCTTCTTAGCGGCATACATAGCACAATCCGCCAGTTTTATTATGCTATTCCAGTCTACTTTTGTTTTAGTGTTGTACATGGCATAAAAGCCAATTGAGCAAGTGACGTTGAAACTTTTACCTGCGGGGCCAAACTCAAAGCCATCAACGGCTATTCTAATCCTTTCAACTATTTGGCAACTTTGCATTTCAGTTGTCTCTTCACAGACCACCACAAACTCTTCTCCTCCAGTGCGAAATATGATGTCTGAACCCCGACAAACTTCTGTTATTAGCGAAGAAAATTGTTGTAACACTATGTCACCCACTTGATGTCCCCAGGTGTCATTAACTTTTTTAAAATGGTCGATATCTAACATCAAAAATGCCCAGTGTTTTGCCGTGCTCCATGTCTGTTGTTTGTTGAGGAGGTACTCCATGTAGCGTCTGTTTTTTAATTGAGTAAGTTCATCGGTATAACTGGCGGTCAAATACTCATTCTTTTCATGCTCCTGTAGTCCCCAGACCCTTTTAAGTTCATTCCCCATATTAACCAGCGAAGCGGATAACTGCCCCAGTTCATCATTACTATGTAATAATTTAATGGGCATTGAACTTTGATCTCTGCCAAAGCGGTAGGCCTGGCGTCCCAACTGCATGATAGGATTGATAAGTATTTTTCTTAGAATTAAAAAAGTAATCACTGAAGAAAAAATGCCCATCCCCAGAATAATCAACAGTGAAAATTTTAAAATCACTAGCGCCTCTTGAAAAAAAGGCCGAGGTTGAGTAAGGCTGATTGAGAGGATATGAGCGCTGCTGTTAGCCAATTTTATTAGGCCGTGTACAATTTTTTGATGATTAGATATAAAGTGAGTATCTAACTCATCCCGATGATTATCAATCGACAGTTCAATAGGAAGTTCAAGCTCTTTGGAAAATTTGTTAACTAATTTATTAGTTATGAGCTTACCAAAAAATATATAACCGCGGCTGTTTCCCTCACCCGAACTAGGGACAATGTTTGACCCGGCAACCAGCACTACACCTAAACCGCTATATATCAGTCCTTTTTTCTGATCTGACATTAGAGCGATGAAAGAATGTTGTTCACTCCAGTTGTCCGCTTGCCAAATTGTTGCAGTTGTAAACTTTTTTAAATGGGCTGAAAACTGTTTCCAGATCACATCACCATTTATATTTACCATAAAGATGAAATCTAAATCGAGATCAAAAAGTGCTTTATCGGTTAAATTTGATTTTTCATAAGTCCTATTTAAATCATTGATAAATTTGTATGTTTCATCCCATTTACCCCAGTCAGTGGCTAGAATTGCCAGCATATCCAGCTCTTCAGTAATGCGGTACTTTACTCTTGATATATCTTTAAATCCTTGCCTTGTTTCAATTCGTTCGACCTGAGGTATGGCATAAAAATAAAAGGATAAAGCACTTCCTACAAACAGCAGCAATATATAGAAAATTTGCACAGTGATCAGCTTTACGCTTATTTTCATAATGTATTATCGCCTTCTCTATTGATCCAAAACATGCTGTGCTGCTGATGTACTTGCCCTGACTTACGGCTGAGAATTACTGAAGAAATTTTACTTGTATTGTAGCCGAATGAAATAATTGGCTTTTGAGGACTTAAAATTAAACATAGCAGGAATAAATGAAATTTCAAATTGGAACTGAACCTAGTTTTGGCTATTGATCATTTGAATTAAATAGTTACTTGAAAGACCTTTAAGAAAGGAACTCAAAGTGTCCCTGATAAGAGGTATGGGTTCAGGCTTGAACAGACAATTAGGTTTTCTAATCTATCTCAATACGGGGTCGCAGATACCCTTTAACTTGGAATAATGAAATTTGAGCCTATGACCCCGTAGATAGAATTAATATTTAAAAATGTCTGAAATCTGTCAATAACCGCAAATTAGGCTACTAGCAATCTAGTATTTATCTCACTCAAGTGGCCCTAATTGTTTGCTGATCGGATAGCTAGGGGATATTAAATCTATACCGTTAATAGCCTAAACCGACACTGCCACCTAAAAATATTTTTATATGGACTAAATTAAAAAATAAACTTTTCCCGTAAATCTAACAATAGTCTCATGTACCCGCCAGGATTTTCTGGCGTTAAATTCGATCAAGGACAATGATTCAGTCGCTATTCTTTTAGGCAATGCTTATCGAGAAACATGGGAGGCTGTTCAATTTTCAACTACTTTTGTAAGCAGGCCTATTCATTTTACCAAGCGCTGTCCAATGCCGCTAGGTATAGCGGTAATCCGTAAATCTCTTAGTTGATATCATGTTCCATCAGGTGATGGACTTTACCCGTGGAGAATTGAAATTCGTTGCATCAACCTTTCACAAACCAATATTTATCTAAATTCACACCCCGGCGGGTGTATTTTGCCAGTGACAACATAAGCTGTATTGCGTTGCCAAAGGGGCCTTCTCACTGTGCTAAATAGGCATTGCCGAACAAGGAGATAAAGAGTCAGGTGATCGAATAAACCAGAATCCGCATGGGGTAACAAACGACTAAATAAAAGACCCCGCCCAGTCTAATGACACTTCATAGCTAAGATACTTCAACCATCAATTTATTTTATCTGCATCTTTATAAATTAATCATCGAGTTTGAACTATGGCCATATTTCCAGTCTAAAGATCTAGGTTTGTATCCAATCTATGCTTTGTTGGTGCAATCATATTTCTAGTATCCTATGCAGCAGGCATCACTGACTCATTGCTGTATTGGCTGCCATCAACGACAGTTCCAATAGTACTTAGCGTAAGTAACCTAACCAGCTCAATCATGGAGAATATTATATGGGTACTGTCACCAATATCACCAATGCAAAGTTTTCCGTTGGAGATTTAATTCAGCACCGGCTGTTTGCATATCGTGGCGTTATTGTAGATGTTGATCTGAACTTTCAACTAACTGATGATTGGTATGAACAAGTAGCTAAATCTCGACCTCTAAAAAATAAGCCTTGGTATAGTGTGTTAGTTCATGGGAGTCAACATTCAACCTATGTGGCCGAACAAAATCTAGCGCCTGATGATATTTTGCAGCCTATCAGCCACCCAAAGCTTCAACAATATTTTTTGAAGTTAGAAAATGGTCGATATATTCGCAATAGACCTATTAATTAACCTGGCAGCTATTAACCAACGCCTGCACCAGAGTTTTTCGTTATCACCTTTTTGCAAAAATGCCAAAGAAGGCCCCATCAAAAATCGACTCAGTGAGACGGCCGTTATGTACCTACTACGATGAAACAAATTTCATTCTAATAGGGGAATAGAGCTAACTACCGACTAGATTAGAATTGCCAGGCTATTTACCCCGCAAGCTGTGCCATATATATGCTACTTTTGATTTGAATTAATTTTTGGGAGGGGGATTACCTTCACAGCATCTAGCTCTTTTAACTTTCTATTTGGCATAATATGTCATATTTGTGATAATTTTTGGTTGTATTTGCTCACAAATAGCCCTGAGCTGCCGGCATACCATGAATATATTCATATAAAGAACAATCAACATGAGCAGTAATGTATTCCAGTTAGCTATAGAAGCTGGCAATTTAAAAGAAACTGTCCGTTGGTATCAAAATGTACTGGGATGTACAGTGGATATGGGCGAAGCAGGTAAGTGGCAAGATATCGATTTCTGGGGAAATCGGTATTTTTCAAGGTAGTTGTCGCCTCAGTTTGATTTATGCCGCCTCTGTTTCTTTTATCTGAGTATTGCACTTCTCTGGATTAAGAAGAACCTCATTAATTCGATTCCAGTTTCTAGTCTCTCCTGACCATCTACTTGGATTCCGATTTTTTGCTTCGGCGTAAACGCGCTTTCTATTTGCTAAAATATCAATGTCCTCTCCGCTGTGCCGTTGCATGGGTGTGACGAATTTAATACCACTATGCTGGTGCTCTTCGTTGTACCAACACACGAAGTCTTTAACCCATAACCGCGCCGCTCTTAGGTCTGAAAACGCTTTCTCTGGGTATTCAGGGCGATATTTAAGCGTCCTAAATATTGATTCCGAATAAGGGTTATCATTACTCACTGACGGCCTGCTAAAGGATGGAATTACACCTAGCTCTTGTAATGTTGCTAGCATGGTAGCCCCCTTCATTGGGCTCCCATTATCAGAGTGAAGTACCACCTGATTAGGACTTACCTTCTCTCTGCGGCAAATATCTTTCATCATATCAGCAGCCAACGAACTTAATTCCTCGCTGTGGATTTGCCAACCCACTATCTTGCGGCTAAAAATATCTAACACCAAATATAGGTACAAAAACACGCCCTTTATATGGGTCGGAAGATAAGTTATATCCCAGGTATAAACTTCATTAGGGGCTGTTGCAATGAAAGCTCTGGGTCTATTGACGGCGCGAGATACTTTACTTTTATTACGATGCTTGAGCTGTTTCTTCTCGTGCAATAAACGATAAAAAGTAGCCTCCGAAGCTATGTATATACCTTGATCAGCCAGTTTAGGGACGATCTGGCTTGGAGGTAAGTTTCTATATTCATTGCTATTTGCAATCGATAATATGCGCTGCCGCTCAATCTCCGTGAGCTTGTTTATTGGATCATGCGAAGCCGTTAATCTACCATCCTCATCGCTTTTTCCAGAGGTCCAACGCTGAAAAGTTTTGGCGCTGATACCTATAATACGACAAGCTTCATGTTGTCGGGCACCCGTAGTACAGGCTTCCGCAATGAGCTGCATGATATTCTTTCGCTCAGATAACATGGTCAGCTGTCCTCGTCGGAACCCCAGATTGCATTCACTTTTTTTTGGAGTACTAGAAGCGCTGCAGTCTCCGCTAACGCTCTGTCTTTACGGTTTATCTCTTTTTTAAGTACCTTATTCTCATGCCTTAATGTTTTCAATTCTGAGCGGGAGACAGGCTTGTCCTTGGAGCTATTACCGTTAATAAAGTCTAATTTCCACTGCTGGACGTGATGTGGATAAACGCCCATCTCACGGCAATACTCATTCAGTGCAGCATCATCAAGTGAAGCACATTTACCAATGATCTCTAGTCTTTCTTCAAGCGACCAGTCTTGAGGTCTTTTATCTCGTGTCACGCGGCTTATCTCGTTAGATGAAACATCATCAAATTCATGTCTTTTGGCTTTAGTGATCCATTTATTTAAAGTGGAATCGCCTATATTTAAGTCGTTAGCTACTTGGCTTAAAGTAGTACCATTTTTTCTGCTAAGGGCTTTTTCAACTGCTTGTATTTTAAATGACTGAGTAAAAAACTGCTTCATTTTCATTACCTCTAACTAATAATTAGAGGCGACAACTAGTCTGACACAGGGGGCAGTCAGCAACTTTCCCTACAAAATGAGAGCTTCTATCTGCACTACTTAGAGCTGTTACAGCTTCAAATTGTGGCTCATTCATTCTATATGGCACAGAGTTTCCTTGTGAGCATAACGCCCTGTTAACAGGCAATAAAATAGTTGGTTAAAATCAGCGACGAAGGAGCAAAAACCAACTGTTATTTGTCCTTTTGAGTGACTTGTTATATGCAAATTACTCTATATTGTTTTTATCATATGAACCGTTTCAGGTTTAAACCCTATATCTTGGTAGAAGCTATCTGCTTTTTTATTATTGGCGAATACCTCGAGATGTAACAACCTACAACCTAAGTTTTTAGCCCACTTTTCACCGTGTTCAATTAAAAGCTTACCTAAGCCCAAACCTTGTGATTTAGGTGATACGGCAAGAAGAGGTATAGTTCCACAAGTTTCACCTGAAACGCTATCTGCATGTGTTCGCACATGAATAAAGCCCAATGAAACATTATTGTTCTCAGCAATAAATGTGATATTTGGTTTCGATGTTTCAGCAAGCATTTCAGAAATATACTCATCTTGCATTTTTTGAATGACATCATCACTATGCCAATCTAACTGAGCCACTTCAGCTAAGTATGGTGAAAGCTCAAATATAAATGGGTGATCACTTTCCTGTGCCTCTCTAATTACTACTAAATTTTCCATACGACCCTTTGAATATTACTGATAAACCCGAATTGCATATAACGCCTAGCTTTGGGGCTGGAAAACCGCGAAGCGGTTGGCCAAGTCCCAGCCGCGTAGCGGCGACAACAGCGACTTGTTATGTGCCGACGCACAATACATGCTAATTTATCCATACTCCGTTGGTGAGCTGACAATCTATTGAGTCTAGGGCCATATGTACTGACAATCCGAGTCCGACTAGCCTTGTTTTAGGCACAAAGCAAAGAACTGCATATAAACCCACAAACCATATCTTATGTAATGGATGGAAGTCGATGCTACAACGACCTGGGTCGTAAATGGGGCTGGCCGCCAAATGATCGATGTCCACAAGCATCGTAGAAACCATAATTAAATACGCAAACTTCCAATTCTCGCGGAAAAACGCTAAAACTATAATAGCAGGGACAAAAAAGTGTAATGCTATATGAAACATTTTGTATACCGAACTCTCCTGAGCACATAACAGCTTCATAGGCGGAAACTTCCGTGTTTAAACACGGAAGTTTCCGCCTAACATGATTCATTAATTTTAAGTTAATCGATAATAACATTATATTTCAGTTATTCACGTCATTTTTAGACTATATCGCTGCGGGCAAACACGGAAACATTCCTTCTAACAAGCAGAACTTGATACTCTCACTTTAACTGTATTTTAATACAGTATGTTTTACTGTAAGGATATCGATTATTAAATCACCTTATCTCGACTTTACCCGCTAACCCATACTCGCTAGCCATTACCCAATGCGTATTATTGACACTTACCTTTACTGGCTAAAATATTACATCAATTTTAATCACAAAACGCACCCTGCTAAGTTGCAAAAACGCATTCACATATTCCTCATTGTCGATAATCATGTATTTATTAGCACTCAAGGTCTCGCGCTGATAGCTATCGTTTATTTATACCGAGCAATAATTAAGTCGCCACCTCCTCTGAATATGAATTTCACTAAAAGTAAACGCGCCACAAAATTGCCTTGGGTACTGACGACCCAAGAGGTCAAAAAATTATGCCTGTCTTTTAGTAATTGCTCCTGAGTTGATTTAATTACGCCCATCCTTGGGCCATACATTATGCTAATAACCGGTTTTCAGCCCTAGTATCCACAGATTTTCGCGCCTAATTACCGGTTCTGGATAATGCCTACTATTAACGTTAAGCCGATATCAGGAGTTCTTTCGACTGCTCTGCTGCTGATTGATATTCATTCCAGCGCTCTTGTACTGCGTGGATACTCTTCTCTTTTACCTGTCCATATCCGCGAATTTTTTCTGGCAGTGCCAGTAACTTAGAGATAACATCGATATTCTGATCAGACACTGTGGCCATTAGCCGCTCGGTTATCTGACGATAATCCTCAATCAGTTGTCGCTCTTGCCTGCGCTCTTGCATATAACCAAAAGGGTCAAAAGCCGTACCTCGCAAACTTTTACATTTTGCCAACACTTTAAACACAGGTAACATCCATGCACCGAAAGTGATTTTTTTAGGGTTGCCGGTTAACTGGTCTTTTCTAGCTATCATAGGGGGGGCTAGATGGAATTGCAGCTTGTAGTCACCCGAAAACTGCGCGTTCAGTTTTTCGCTGAATTCTGCACTAGCATAGAGCCTAGCCACTTCATACTCGTCTTTATACGCCATCAGTTTGTACAGGTATTTGGCGACTAACTTACTCAGTACACCTTCGCCACCCAACGCTGAGCGCTCTTGCTCACGCACCTTTTTAACAAACACTCGATAACTCTCAGCATAGGCTGGGTTCTGATAAGCTTCTAGCTCTTTGCAATACTGTTCAATTTGCTGATCTAAGGTATTCAAGACCACTGCATTGACGGGCTGTGGTGCCGCGCGCCCATTGACAATATCCTCCACTTGCGCCAGGTCATGACCTGCCAAGCGACCCCAACGAAAAGCACGCTGATTGAGATCAATAGCCACCCCATTAAGCTCAATCGCACGCTCGATAGATCCCTCAGATAGGGGTATCAACCCTTTCTGATAAGCGAATCCCAACATAAACAAATTGGTGGCGATGGTATCGCCAAACAGACTCTGGGCCATACCCGTGGCATCGATCAAATCGACATCTTGGGCGGTGCTCGCCGCGATAAATTCGTTTTTGGTCTCCTCAGCGGGAAAATACATATCGTTGTTGAGGGTGAACGCCGCCACCGGCACTTCTGCCGTATTGACGATAGACCGGGTCACTCCCGCGCGCATTTTGCCAACGAAACGTGCGGCGGCGACCATATCACAGGCCAAGACCAGATGCGCACCGCCATCAACAATACGCGGTACATTGATGTCTGCGGGGGTAGGCGCCAGCTTGATATGTGCCGTCACCGCACCATTTTTCTGCGATAAACCAGTGAAATCGAGAGTCGTCGATCCTTTACCTTCGAGGTGAGCAGCCATGGAGATCAGCGCGCCAACGGTGAGCACCCCGGTGCCACCGATGCCAGCGACTAATATAGAGTAATTGCCGCTCAACGCAGGTGGGGTGATTTTCGGCAGCTCGGCAAAAATGCTCTGTTCCAACTGCTGGATTTGCAGCTTTTCTGGCTTGCGAATCTCGCCGCCGATAACAGATACGAAGCTCGGACAGAAGCCCTTGACACAGGTATAGTCCTTGTTACAGGTCGACTGATTAATCTTACGCTTTCGGCCATACACGGTCTCTTTAGGCTCTATAGAGATACAGTTAGACTGAACCGAGCAATCACCGCAGCCCTCACAGACTCGGTCATTGATAAACAAACGCCGCTTGGGATCTTCCAATAAACCTTTTTTACGTCGACGGCGCTTCTCAGCAGCACAAGTCTGCTCATAAATAATCGCTGTGACACCCTCTATGTCACGCATTTCTCGCTGCACTGCTTCCAAATCATCACGGTCATGGCGTGTCACTGCATCGGGCATGCTTTTGTCATTTTTGTATTGAGCGATATTATCACTCACTAGTGCAACCCGCTTAACGCCCTCAGCCAACATTTGCTGAGCCATCATGGCCGGTGTTGGCTGACCATCCACCTGCTGACCACCCACCATCGCCACTGCATCGTTGTAGAGCAATTTATAGGTAATATTGACATTACTGGTCACCGCCTGGCGTATCGCCAGCGATCCCGAGTGTTGATAAGTGCCATCACCTAAATTTTGGAAAACATGCTTGGTATTGCTGAAGCGATACAGACCTACCCAATGCATCCCCTCACCGCCCATATGGGTAAAGGTTTCGGTTCTTCGCCCAGTGTTCAGCGTCATAATATGACAGCCAATACCCGCCCCCGCTATACTGCCATCGGGCAATTTAGTCGAAGTATTATGCGGGCAACCAGAACAAAAATAAGGTGCGCGGGTGACTAGCTTGTTGCTTTGATTAACGTTAGCGGGTAAAAATTCGGCCAATGAAGAATCGACCAAATCGGCCATATCAACGTCGTTGAGCCAGCGAACCACAGCCTTTGCCACGATTTCAGGAGAGAATACCCAGATCTCGGGCAGCAACACAGCGTTATTGCGATCGCGTTTGCCGAATATCTCCGGGCGCTCATTCACCGGCCAATTATACAGCTGCTCCTTAATCTGCTTTTCCAGTTGCGGACGTTTCTCTTCCACGACCAGCAGAGACTGCATGCCTTCTGAGAATTCGCGCATTCCGCGGGGCTCCAACGGCCAGCTCATGCCTACTTTATACAGGCTAATGCCCGCTTGTTTGAGCTTTTCCTCACACAAGCCCAAGATGCCCAGCGCTTCCATCAAATCGCCATGGGCTTTACCGACAGTGACGATGCCCAGATGTTTTTTGGGAGCCTCAATCAGTACTTTATCTATTTTGTTAGCGTAGACAAAGGCCTGTACAGCAGGTACTCGCTCTTCAAACATGCGTCGCTCATATTCCATGCGCTCGGCGGGCCACTGCAAATTACAATCGTAGTTAAGGCCATGCGCAGGGATAGGAAAGTCTTCTGGATAGACAAAATCGGGCAGTTCAGGAATATCCACTGACGCGCCACTTTCGACGGTTTCAGTAATGGTCTTAAAGCCTATCCACAGCCCGGAGTAACGTGACATGGCAATCCCCGCCAGGCCCATACTTAGGTATTCTTCAACACTTGATGGAAACAGAATTGGCATAATCGCCGCTTCAAAAATTTGATCTGTCTGGTGGGAGAACATCGATGATTCTGCTGCGTGATCATCGCCACAAAAAGCCAATACGCCGCCGTGTTTAGCAGTACCCTGAATATTAGCTTGGCGAAACACGTCCGCTGAACGATCCACCCCATGCGCTTTACCGTACCAATATGCAAAAACCCCGTCCCGATTGGCCTGATCGCGGTAGTAGTCTATCAGCTGAGTACCCCAAACAGCCGCCGCCCCCAGATCTTCATTGATACCCGGCTCAAAATGGACATCGTGTTTAGCCAGAAACTTCTTGCTGCGCCAGAGCTCCATATCGTAGGCACCCAGAGGCGAGCCTCGGTATCCCGAGATGAAACCCGCCGTGTTAAGGCCGTTTTTCTCATCCAGTTGCTTTTGCATTAGCGGCAAACGTACTAACGCCTGAATGCCGGTCATAAATATACGACCTTCGGTTAGGTCATAACGATCAAAGAGCTGGTAGTCTTTATCAAAAATCATGTCACGGTTCTCAAAATTTTATTATTATTGGTACTGCTAATGAGCACCTATTGGTGGATTACCACCTAGCGTAGAGGTTTGCAGAGTGTCGCTCAGGCAAACCAATGATGGATAATGAGCGGCTATCTGGAATTATCTGCAATCTCAAATAGCGACATATCCAGTGCAATTTAGGTTTTGAGTTGGTTCAAGAACGATTTTACCTCTGATTGACTATTTAACGTCCATAGGTGAAAAAACAAAAGTTTGGCGGTGTCTGACATGTAGCGCGGCGCTGATTGAGCAGCGCCTATACAGAGCCCTGTAGTAAGAACTGGTACTAGATATCGACGTTTTGTTGCCTAAATATCGACATTTAGTAGTGAGTATATCTAGCTGAAAATTTTACCCAGTAGACAGCTGTTTCTGGATAGGGTTATCTAGGCTCCATACGAATGGCACCATCCAGACGAATCACCTCGCCATTAAGGTAATTGTTGCCAATGATATGCGCCGCTAGTGAGGCAAATTCTGCAGGCTCACCGAAACGCTTTGGGTTCTGTACCATTTGGATCAGCGGGTCGCGTATTTCATCACTCATGCCTTGCATCATTGGGGTTTCAAAAATCCCTGGAGCGATAGTCATGACACGAATCCCCAGCTTGGCCAAATCCCGGGCGATTGGCAATGTCATGCCAACGATTGCGGCTTTACTGGCGCTATAAGCTGCCTGACCCACCTGTCCATCAAAGGCAGCCACCGAGGCGGTATTGATAATCACACCACGCTCGCCATCATCCCCTGGTGGGTTTTTAGCCATCTGCTCTGCAGCGAGGCGCAACACATTGAAGGTGCCTATCAGGTTGATGTTGATCACCTGGGAGAATTTTTCCAATGCCAATGCGCCATTGCGACCGACGGTTTTACCCCCTGGCGCGATCCCGGCGCAGTTGATGCAGACATGAATAGTGCCAAATGTATCAACAGCACGCGCGATACCCGCCTCAACAGACGCTGCATCGGTAACATCCACTGCGACAAAGATAGCCTCTCCATTGAGAATATCGACGCATGCCTGACCCGCTACTTCATTCAGATCAAAAATCACAATCTTCGCGCCTTGTTTAGCCAACTGCTGGCAGGTCACTAGGCCCAGGCCTGAAGCACCACCGGTAACAATGACTACTTTATTTTTAATATCCATAATGTTCTCTCTCATTATATAAATTTAATAGACAGGAATTTTTCCTAACTGCATCGAACGCCACTGATGATCTGGATTAACTTATTTCGCGAAGCAGTTCTCTGGAAATGATGATGCGCTGGATCTCACTAGTCCCTTCGTAGAGGGAGGTAACTCTTACATCGCGGGCATAACGCTCCAGCGGGAAATCTTTGATATAGCCATAACCTCCCATCAATTGCAGGGCGGTATAACAGGCCTTGTTAGCCTTTTCAGAGGCGAATAGTTTGGCCATGGAGGCCTCCTTTGAAAAGGGCTGCCCTTTGGTTTTTTTATCTGCGGCATTCATCAGCAGCAGACGAGCGGCCTCCAGATCGGTAAAAGCATCAGCCATCATCCACTGTAGGCCTTGGAAGCTGGCGATAGAGCGGCCAAACTGTTGACGTTCGATCATATAAGCGCGGGCATAATCCATCGCCGCTTGACCAATACCTAAGGCTAGAGATCCAATGCCGATACGCCCACCGGCTAGTTCACCCACCGCAATCTTGAAGCCTTGATTCAATTCACCCATCAAGGCATCTTTGGGGATGCGACAATTGTCAAATAGCACTTCATTGGTCGCCGATGCATGCTGTCCCATCTTCTTCTCCGCCTTGCTGACAAGCAGCCCAGAAACCTGTTTTTCTACCAGAAAACATGAGATACCCTTACCTTTTGCCGCGCTCTTGTCGGTCACCGCCCAGACCACAAATACACCGGCGTATTCAGCGCTGGTAATGAATTGCTTAGCACCGTTGAGCACCCATTCATCACCCTCGAGCACGGCTGTCATTTGCATATTGGATGGATCAGAGCCGGCTGTCGTTTCAGTCAGGCAAAAACCCCCGGCGGCATATTCGCCGCTACAAAGCTTGGGTAGGTAATGGTTTTTCTGCTCTTGGGAGGCGATAGCCTGAATCACTTCTGCGACCATGTTGGTAACAGACAAGGTCACTGCGGTTGACGCACAGGCCTTGGCTACCTCGGTAATCACCAGCGAGAACACCACTGATCCAGCTTCAGTGCCACCGAACTCACTATCGATATTTAGCCCCATAAACCCCAACTCCGCGAGTTTCTTTAGGTTGCCAAGAAACAGTTCGCGGTCGCCCTCCCCGTCCAATTTTTCAGCCGCGGGGGCAAGTTCTGTCTGGGCAAACTTGCGTGCCATATCCTGAATCATGGCCTGGTCTTCGGTTAACGTCAGATCCATTTTATTTCTCTATATGCTGAGGAGCCGAGTGTCTCGGCCCCTAATTGTGGGTTGTTTGGTGGCAGGTTTGCGTTACATCATTTCAATGGCGATCGAGGTAGACTCACCACCGCCAAGGCATATCGATGCGAGACCGCGCTGCTTGCCTAATCGCTTAAGCGCGTGAATCAGGGTGACCAAGATCCGGGCGCCGGAGCAGCCTATTGGATGGCCCAGTGCACAGGCACCGCCGTGAATATTTACTTTTGCTGGATCCAGCCCCAGCTCTTTAGTCGCCAGCATCGTGACCACCGCAAAGGCCTCGTTGATTTCAAATAGATCGACATCGTCTTTAGTCCAGTTAACTTTTTCGAGTAGCTTCTGGATTGATCTAATAGGTGCAATAGAAAACTCACAAGGCTGCTGGGCATGCGTCATATGGCCTACGATACGGGCAAGGGGGGTTAGGCCACGTGCCAGTGCATCGCTTTCAGACATTAATACCAACGCCGCAGCGCCATCAGATATAGAACTGGAATTAGCCGCGGTGATGCTCCCCTCTTTACTAAAGGCAGGTCTCAGCTGAGGAATCTTATCTTGATTAACCTGACTCGGTTGTTCGTCAATAGTGACTATTTTTTCACCTTTGCGGGTTTTAACGGTGACCGGTGCGATCTCGTTTTCAAACCAGCCTTGGCTAATCGCCTGGTTGGCTCGAGAGAGCGACTCTATGGCAAAACTGTCCATTGCCTCACGGCTAACCGCATAGGCATCGGCGGTGGCTTGAGCAAAAGTGCCCATTAGGCCACCTTCGTAGGCATCTTCCAGACCGTCAAAAAACATCGAGTCCAGCACTTGGCCATGGCCCATACGCATTCCACCGCGTGCCTTGGGCAATAGGTAAGGCGCCTGACTCATATTTTCCATGCCACCTGCCACCATTACTGCACTGGTGCCCGCCTTGATTTGATCATGGGCATCCATCACCGCTTTCATGCCCGAACCACACATCTTGTTGATAGTTAGACAACCCACTGACTCTGGCAAATTAGCCCCTAATGCGGCTTGGCGAGCAGGGGCTTGGCCGAGACCAGCGGATAACACGCAGCCCATAATTACCTGATCAACATCATCTACCTGCAAGCCTGCGTGTTCTACAGCAGCCTTAATGGCGGTGGCCCCAAGTTGTGGCGAACTACTATCACTCAGAGCGCCCATTAACCCACCCATAGGGGTACGGGTGGCGGAAACAATAACAATTGCATCTTGATTATCTAGCATAAGCAGTCTCTCTGATAAGTTAGTAACAAATTATTGATGTTCAACTCTCGCTGTATAAACAGCTGATTTTCTACAGCTGAGGAACATTTCAGCAGAGAGCCCTTTGTAAAAACCACTGCAGATCAAAAAGCTCACTATTAGACTGTCATCCACAACTGGCACCTGCAATTTGTCTCTATAAAGTAAGGGTCTAATATGACCAAAATAGAGACAACAGTAAATGACATGAACTTACTGTAAAAATCACAAAACATTACATTTTTGTTTTGTTATAATCATTCTTCGAATTTTATAATCTCGTTATAGGTTAATCATGGCCACGGTTGATATTCACTATATTAAAGCGGTGTTAAATTGTGCGAGGCGAAAAGGTATAACAACCGACGCCATGCTCGACCAAGTTGGTATCTCCCCTGAACAATTAAATCTGCCCAATGTAAGATTCCATGGGGATCAAATGACCCGGCTGGTGCAATTGGTATGGTCTGATCTGGCCGATGAGTTTATGGGGTGTACAGAGCGCCCCTGTAAGCGGGGAGTTTTTGCCTTTATGTCCCGTCAATCTTTGCACTATGAATCCCTTAATTCGATACTGCGGTACGGTATCGACTTTTATAACTTAGTCACTGATGACATCCGCATGAAGTTGGTGCTACAGGGAAATACCGTGACTCTGGAAATAGAATTTAGCAGAGCGGAGCTGGACCCTGATCATTTCTTTCAGGAGTTCTGGATGGTAATCTGGCATCGATTCTGCAGCTGGATTATCGGTAGAAAAATCCCCCTGATTCAGGTCTGCTTTACCTACCCTAAGCCCGCCCACCAAAACGAATTGAAGTACCTTTTTCCCTGCCGACATCATTTCAACCGCACGCTACTCAAGCTCAGTTTTAGCGCAGAATTTTTAGCGCTACCGCCGGTGCGCACCCAGCGGGATCTGTCTCGATTTTTGCAACACTCTCCTGCGGATCTGATCACCATTCCGGGGAAAGAAGTGAGCTATCGGGCGCGCATTCGCTCACTGCTTCTTAATCAAGAAACAGAGGTACTGTTATGTCCAGCATTTGAGTTCCTTGCCAAGAAATTTAATATCAGCTCCCAGACACTTAGGCGAAAACTTAAATATGAGGGTACGTCTTATCCCGTTATTAAAGATGAGATTCGACTGGACCTGGCGATTGATAAACTATTATCAGAAAAGCTACCGATATCAGAAATCGCCCGCTTACTTGGTTTTAGCGAGCCTCGTTCATTTACGCGAGCATTCAAACATTGGACTGGACAGACACCGACTCAATGCAGACGGCAAAAGCGATAGGGAGCGCTTTTTAGCACTACAATTGCGACTAAATACCGCGGTGTAAATATAAAAACATATCAGGCAGGTAGATATTATTATATGAAAATCATTGATTTAGGCCTTCTCTGAACAGCTAGCACTTCCCCGCTGAGCTTCTATTAATACTGGCAAGTAAAGGTAGAAATTGCCCCTATCCACTCTTTACAGTTTTCTCTAAGTTGCCACTCACGCTGTGTTTAAAACCATTATTTACAATGATTTTTCGATCTATTGATTGACACAGATCAAACAAAATTCTAAACTTTCAGAAATTACTGAAACTTCAGAACATCAGCATTAGGTATAACCATGAAAATGTCACCAAAAGTAGAAGCCTTTGTTTATCACTTTGGAGAAATGGGTAGTAAATGGGGATTCAACCGCACTGTCGGGCAAATTTATGCGTTATTAGTAGTTAACGACCAGCCGTTAAATGCCAATCAAATTGGTGAAGCACTGAGCATCTCTCGTGGCAATGTCAGCATGGGAATCAAAGAGTTACATTCTTGGCAGCTAATCAATCTAAAGCATATCCCCGGTGACAGAAAAGAGTATTACAGTCCTAAAGGCACGATATGGGAAATGGCTAACCGGGTCTTTGAAGAGCGCCGCAAGCGGGAAGTAGACCCCACCTTAACCTTGTTGCGCAACTTGCAATTAGATGAAGCCAACGATGATGCCGAAGTTTATGCGCAAGGTAAAATGCGCGAAATCCACGATTTACTGGAAACTATCACTCAGTGGTCAGCAGAATTACAGCGCCTAGACCCCGCCAAACTACATACCTTAATGAAGCTCGGTGCCGGCATCAGCAAAGTGCTATCGATCAAAGATCAGTTTATTAAGCCTAAAAAAGATCCGAATAAAGATAGCTAGTGCCCAGCTGGGAATAGCTAGCTACTGCGTACACCCTAATGGCTCGATCTGCCTACGACTAGATGTCGTTAATTAGCATAACTACATCTAGTATCACGCCTATCACACCATTGGATCGGCCTCGCTACGCCCCTATTCCTGAATGAGCACTCGCTAATAATGCGACCACTGCAGAAAATAATCCTTAACCACTGATTCAAATTCAAGAACTAAAGGTTTGATTTATGATAAATGAGACACTAGTAGAACTTTCTCGTTGGCAGTTCGCCATCACCGCCCTATTCCACTTCCTGTTTGTACCTCTGACGATCGGCATGACCTGGATACTGGTGATCATGGAGTCGGTTTATGTAATGACTGGGCGCGAAATTTACCGGGACATGACCAAATTCTGGGGTAAATTATTTGGTATTAACTTTGCCATTGGTGTCACCACCGGCCTGACCATGGAATTTCAGTTTGGTACTAACTGGGCCTATTACTCCCACTATGTGGGCGATGTGTTTGGCGCACCATTAGCCATAGAGGGGCTGATGGCGTTTTTCTTAGAATCTACCTTGGTAGGTATGTTTTTCCTCAGCTGGGATAGATTGAGTAAACGCCAACATTTAATGGTCACTTTTTTTATGGCGATAGGCACCAACCTCTCGGCGCTGTGGATTTTGATCGCCAATGCCTGGATGCAAAACCCGGTCGGCTCTGAATTTAATTACCAGACCATGCGCATGGAAATGACCAGTTTTTCCGAGATAGTGTTTAACCCAGTTGCCCAGGTAAAGTTTATCCATACAGTGTCTGCAGGTTATGTCGCGGGCTCAATGTTTGTGTTGGGTATCAGTAGTTATTACCTACTCAAAGGCCGCGATATCGCCTTTGCCAAACGCTCTTTTTCAGTGGCCGCGGGCTTTGGTCTCGCCTCAGTATTATCGGTAATTTTGCTCGGCGATGAATCTGGCTACGAAGTCGGCGATGTGCAAAAAGTAAAACTGGCGGCGATAGAAGCCGAGTGGGAAACAGAACCCGCCCCCGCGGCCTTCACCCTGATAGGCCTGCCCGACAGCGAAAATAGGCATACCGATTATGCGATTAAAATCCCCTACGCACTGGGCATTATAGCCACCCGCTCGCTGGATAAGGAAGTGCTTGGCATCGCCGATTTACAAGCGTTGAGCCTAGAAAAAATACGTTTGGGCATAGTTGCCTACAAATATTTAGTACTACTGCGCAATGACCAGCGCAGCGCAGAGAACATCGCGTTATTCGAAAAGTATAAACAATATTTGGGTTACGGACTGTTGCTCAAGCGCTACACAGAAAACGTAGTGGACGCCACCGAAGAGCAGATTCAAGCGGCCGCCAGAGATACCATTCCCCCGGTAGCGCCACTGTTTTTTAGCTTTAGAATCATGGTGGCTTGCGGTATTGCGATGCTGCTGATCTTTGCCCTGAGCTTTTACTACAATGCCAAGCGTCAAATAACAGAAAAGCGCTGGCTGTTACGCGCCGCTCTATACGGTATCCCACTGCCTTGGATCGCGATTGAAACTGGCTGGTTCGTCGCCGAATTTGGTCGCCAGCCCTGGGCGATCAGTGAAGTATTACCGACCTTTTTAGCCACCTCAAACCTGGCGGTCAGTGACGTATTAATCAGTATGATTGGCTTCATTATTTTCTACACAATACTGGCGGTGATCGAGTTTTGGCTGATGTTTAAGTTTGCCCGCCTAGGCCCTAGTAGTTTGCACACGGGTCGCTATCACTTTGAGCGCAATACCCAGCCCTCCCCCGGTATGCACAGTCATATTTAACCAACAGCTTTACAGGTAATACTATGTTTGATTACGAGACTTTAAAACTCATTTGGTGGCTACTGATTGGCTTTTTGTTTATCGGCTTTGCCATTACCGATGGCATGGATATGGGCGTGGGCACACTGCTGCCCTTCATCGCCAAAAACGATAACCAACGCCGCGTTGTCATCAACAGCATTGGCCCGCACTGGGACGGCAACCAAGTGTGGTTTATCACCGCTGCCGCCTGCCTGTTCGCCGCTTGGCCACCGGTGTACGGCACTGCTTTTTCCAGTTTTTACTTTGCCATGATGCTGGTGTTATTCGCGCTGTTTCTACGTCCGGTAGGCTTTGATTATCGCAGTAAAATAGATGACCCAAGATGGCGCAACAACTGGGACTGGGCCATTTTTGTCGGCAGCAGCGTGCCACCGGTAGTGTTTGGCATTGCCATTGGCAACTTATTCTTGGGCGCTCCCTTTGTGTTCGATGAGTTTTTACGGGTCACTTACAGCGGCTCCTTTTTTGCGCTGTTCCACCCTTTTGCACTGCTCTGCGCGGTGGTCAGTTTAGCCATGATAGTGATGCAGGGTGCCATTTGGCTGCAATTGCGCGCCGATTATGTGATCGCCGATCGCGCCCCCAAAATTGTCACGGTGGCCTCTTCCTGCTTACTGCTGGCCTTTGGCGCAGCGGGGCTCTGGCTCACCCAGTTAGATGGCTATTTGCTCAGTGCCATTAGCGATATTAATGCCCAACCAGATCTACTCAACAAAACTGTGATCAGAGCGCAAGGTAGCTGGCTCAATAACTACTCCGTGATGCCCTGGACCATAGCATTGCCCATTGCAGCTGTGCTCTTTTGTCTATTGGCCACAACACTGTCCAGAGTGCACAAAGCGGGCTGGGCGATCCTCTGTAGCTCGTTAATGTTAGCGAGCATTATCAGCACTGCGGCTTTTTCACTGTTTCCGTTTATTTTGCCATCGAGCAGTGCGTTAAATAGCAGCCTGACAATGTGGGATGCCGTCTCCAGTGAAAAAACCTTAAATATCATGCTGATTGTGGTGGCTATCTTTATCCCGCTGATCCTCGCCTATACCAGTTGGTGTTACGTGAAGATGTGGCGTCGGGTCACCCTCCAGGAGATATCCGCCAACAGTCACAGTGCCTATTAATTACAAAGCCTGCTAATAACAACTTAAGGAGATTTAATAATGTGGTATTTCGCCTGGATTTTAGGGGTACTGCTCGCCTGTGCCGTCGGCATCATCAACGTGATGTGGTACGAGATGGAGCAACACCAAGACAACATTGCCGATGATCAGCAACCTATAGCCGATCTCGACCAGCACTAAACGCAACCTTGGATAAATCAGGCAATATAAATGAATAAGCCCAGCAGCAAAACCGAGCTAAGCGCCGCTAAGACATGGCTTAAGCAGCAGCGTCACTACGCTGGCCAGTTATTGACCTTGAGTATGGTCTGCAGCATTGTCGCTGGTTTTTGTCTGATCGCCCAAGCGGCGCTGCTCGCGCATGTGGTGAGCCAAATAGTCTTTGCCGACAGCCACTGGCAACAGCAGCAAACCCCGTTGTTAGCACTGCTGGCGCTAATGCTCGCTCGGGTATTACTGAGCAAATACACCGAACAGTTTGCCTTTCGCGGTGCCAGTGAGATCAAATTGGCGCTGCGCAAAGAACTCTATTTAAAACTCACTCAGCTGGGTCCCAGCTATGTAGAGCAGCAGCACAGCGCCGAGCTATCCGAAGTGTTACACACAGGTGTCGAAGCGTTAGAGAGCTACTACGCACGCTACTTACCCGCGGTGGCCTTTTGCGCAATCATGCCGCTGGCTATTTTGGCGGTCGTGCTACCGGTGGACTGGCTGACTGGGCTAATCTTTTTAGTCACCGCACCGCTGGTACCGCTGTTTATGATTTTAATCGGTCTGAAGGCCGAACAGCTCAATCAAAAACACTGGCAGCAACTAAGCCGGATGAGTAACCATTTTTTGGATATTCTGCAGGGACTGGCCCAATTAAAGCTGTTTAATGCCAGCCGCGCCGAGGCGGCGGCCATTGCCAGCATTGCCGATCAATATCGCCGCAGTACTATGTCGATCCTCAAGGTTGCCTTTCTCTCCTCCTTCGCCCTAGAGTTTTTGGCCACCATGAGTATCGCGATGGTGGCGATCACCGTTGGTTTTAGACTCTACTGGGGCGAGCTAGATTTCAGCGTTGGTTTTATGTTGCTACTGCTCGCCCCAGAGTTTTATCTGCCCTTTCGAAATTTAGGGCAAGCCTATCACGCTAAGATGAAAGGCGTAGCGGCAGCACAGCAGATGCTACAAATTGTACAGGCAACACCGGCGCGCAGGGGTACTAAAAAATTTACCGCCCGTGCCGATCAATGCCTGAATATTAGCTACCAACAAATCGGTTTCGCCTACCCTGAACAGCGCCAGGCACTGCAGAATTTATCACTGCAAATAGACTCTCCCGGCCTGTACGCGATTATCGGCCCCAGCGGCGCGGGCAAAAGCACCATGATCGACACTCTACTGGGATTTTTGCAGCCCAGCGAGGGATGCATCACCATCAATGGTGAAGACTTAGTCCAGTTAGAGCGCGCCAGTTGGCAGCAACAGCTAGCGTGGGTGCCGCAAAATCCGCAGTTAATTTACGGCAGCCTGTTGCAAAATATTCAATTGGCCGATCCCAACGCCAACATCGCGCAAGTGAAAGCCGCCGCTAAGAAGGCCGGTGTCGATAAATTTATCAGTCAATTAGAGCATGGCTGGCAACAGCCTATAGGCGAGCGCGGCGCGGGGATTTCCGGCGGGCAAAGACAGCGGATTGCCATGGCGAGAGTGTTTCTCAAGCAGGCACCGCTGTTGATTTTGGATGAGCCGAGCGCGCATTTGGATGCAGACACCCAGCGTTGGCTAGTCGACAGTTTAAACGACTACGCCCAACAACATACAGTGATAGTGATCGCCCACCGGTTGCAGAGTATTCAACAGGCAAAAACTATCTTTTTACTCAATCAGGGCACATTGTCCGCCCAGGGCAGTCATCGTGAACTACTGCAGCACTCCCGGTTATATCGCGAGTTAATTGCCGCCGATGAAGGAGCTGGAAATGTCCGCTAAATTAAATATCAACCACTTACACAGTGAGAGCCAAGCACCACCACCTAGCGATAGGCAGATAATCTTTAGGTTATTGTCATTAACCCGCCCTCACTGGCGTTGGATGGGTGCCGGCATTGTGCTGGCGCTAGTCACACTGCTGGCAAACATTGCACTATTGACCACCGCGGGCTGGTTCATATCGGCGATGGCCGCCGCTGGTATCGCCGGCGTCAGCATGAATTATTTTACCCCCGCAGGGGTGATCCGCTTTTTAGCCATGATCCGCACCGCCGGGCGTTACGCCGAGCGATTAGTCACCCACAACGCCACTTTTTTACTGCTGGCGCAGTTGCGACAGTGGTTCTACCAAAAACTAGAACCACTGGCACCCGCTGGTTTACAGAGTTATCGCAGCAGCGATTTACTGTCGCGCTTACAGAGCGATATAGAACAGTTAGATAATTTTTACCTGAGCATTTTACTGCCCAGTATCGTCGCATTAATTGCCGTGCCGATACTATTCATCGGCCTCTATGTCTTCTACCCGACACTGGCGCTGCTGATTCTCAGCGCACTAATGATAGTCGGCCTGTTGCTCCCCACTTGGGTCGTCAGAAAAACCGCCACCAGTGGTAGTGTCATCACTGAGCAACGCCAACAGTTAACCACCGCTATCATCGATGGTTTACAGGGCATGCGCGAGTTGGAAATTTACGGGGCAAAGGATGCTCAACTTGCCCAGGTAAGCTACTACTCAGAGCAACTGGCCAACAGCCAGTTGCAGATCAACAACATCAACGCTCAGTCTCAGAGCGCTTCTGTACTGGTGATCAATACAAGTTTATGGCTGAGCTTGATATTGCTCGGTATCGCTCTATCCAACAACGAGATTCCCCAGAGCCAATTTGTGATGTTGTTACTGTTATCGCTGGCCGCCTTTGAAGCCGTGCAGCCTCTACCAATGGCCTTTGAGCAACTAAGTGCCACGCTCAGCGCCGCCAGAAGGCTGTTTTCGCTGGCGGATCAGCAACCAGTGCGAGCAGAGCCTGAAGAGCCAGCCTCGCTCAGTGCACAGCTCGCCCGGCAACCGCTAAGTATCGAATTCAAGCAGTTCAATTTCTCTTATCCAAAGCAGTCACAGCAGGTATTGCACAATTTATCACTGGTGGTTAATCAAGGTGAAAAGATCGCTATTAGCGGGCCCAGTGGCAGTGGAAAATCCACCATAGTTCAGCTACTACAAGGCTTTTACCCTTGCCCTGAGGGCAGCGTTCACATAGCGGGCATTGACATCAATCACTGCAGTGGCGAAGAGCTGCGCCAACAATTATCGGTGGTATCCCAGCACAGCTACTTATTTGCAGCGAGTATTCGCGATAATTTGTTACTGGCCAAGCCCAGTGCCACGTCAGAGCAATTGCAACAGGCCTGCGATATCGCAGCGGCCAGTGAATTCATCGAGCAGCTACCCCAGGGATTAGATACTTGGTTAGGCGAGACCGGTCGCGGGCTCTCAGGCGGGCAAGCGCGGCGCATTCACATCGCCCAAGCACTCTTAAAAAATGCGCCAGTGCTGATTTTGGATGAACCCACTGAAGGCTTAGACCCTATTACCGAGCAACAAGTAATGCGTGCCATCTGGCAGTTGATGCAAGATAAGACCGTGATTTTGATCACCCACAACCCAAGATTACTGGCCACTGTCGATCGTGTTTATCAGTTGGATTAAGCATCTAAATACCCGGACTTAGCGCTGAATGTTGCTGCAAACTTCGCCAAGTGCTGCAACTTCAGACATTGATTCCAGCACATCAGCGGTGACAGCCCAGGGATATGACAAGTTTTCAAAACAATCCATTATCTCGGACTGCTGCTCTACAGGGAAAAGCTGCATATCATCAATAACAATAGTTAATTGACTCACTAGGTTTAGGCCCTCTCTGGCAAACACCCAGTGGTATTCACCAAACCCTACCCGAACTAACCCAGAACTTTTCTCCGTCATGGCGACCAACCAGCGACAGCTGACTTCGCAGTCCCGCTGCTGCCAGGTATCGGTGAGGCAAAGGGTATAAATATTTTCGTAGGACTGATTAAACCCTCTAATTAGTACTGCAGTAATTTCATCGAGACCTGCAGTTTCTGATGGAAACGCTATATTGTCAGAATCTACTTTCATGCTCAGCGTTGCGTTTTGGGTAAAAACGCTTTCCATCAAATGGGGTTTGTTTTGATCCTTTGCCTTGATATACCGGCCAATATGTTGCTTATAGGGTTTGCTCATAAAGTTTCCTCTAAATGTTCATCTTCTCAAAATCGGTTGCTTATCTAACGCCTAGGCAAAGCGATTACTTTCACAAGGCGCGTCAGTTTAACCGAATTTTGCGCCTTGGAGCTTTCATTTGACGATTTAGGCTGCGCTTAATGCAGCCTTATTAAATCTTTGAGCATTCTCTAAATCTGCTAAAGGTGAAAGCATCGAAAAATTGAACCCTTTAATAATACTAGAGTTCTTTACCAAATTTGGCCAATCTTGATTAGATAACGCAATCGTTCCCAATGCGACAAAATCTGCTTGGCCACTTTCTAAAACATCTGTCGCTAACTGTGGATCACTGACACCACCATTGGCGATGATCGGCAAGCCACTATATTTTTTCGCCAGAGATGCCAGAGACTCCCCTTCACCAAACGCCGCGTTATTCAGCAGCGGCTCAGTGGTATGAATATAATCAGCCCCGCACTCTTTAATCATAGCAAAGGTACTTTTTGCCGCCTCTTCACCTCCGGCCCAAACATACTGACTATCATTCACTTTCTTTTGCGAAAAACGCACCCCAACAATAAAAGATTCGCCCACGCTTTCACGAACCGCTGTCAGTATTTGTTGATAGATACGCAGCCGATTGTCGAGAGACCCACCATAACTATCCTCTCTTTGATTGGTGTATTCTGTTAGAAACTGGTCTAGCAAATAGCCATTCGCACCGTGTATTTCGACACCGGCAAAACCCGCTTTTTTAGCTCTTAGTGCAGCATCAACAAAACCTTGCACTGCCTCTTCAATATTTTGCTCTGTCATCGCTTGCGGTAGTTTATAAGCGCCTTCGCCATGATAGGCAGGCATCTGCTCACCCTTAGGCTGTACAGCGGATGGGGCAATGCTTGGTTTTGAAAAATGGTTGTACTGTGACAGTGCACCGGCGTGCATCAACTGTGCGATTAACACGGCACCTTGGTGATGAACCGCTGCAATAATTGGTTTCCAGCTGTCGGCCTGCGCTGGGGTGGCAATGCCAGGTTGATTTAGATAAGCCTGGCTATGTAACTGGTCTGTATACAAACCCTCGGTAATAATAAGACCAAAACCACCTATTGCGTAATTTTCATAATATCCCTTCATTAAAGGGCCCACTTTACCGTCAGGCTCTGCGCTGACTCTTGTCATAGGTGCCACTGCAAGTCGGTTATTGATAACAGTATTAGCTATTTTAGAAGGCTTAAATAGTATCGCGTTAATGGTTGTCATAGTCTTTCTCTGCTGATGAATGAATGAATGTTCAAACATTTTGACATTCAACCAAAACCTTGTAAATATAGCCATCTATTGAAATATTATTAACTAAAAGTTGAAGATGCCTAGAATTAATCAGTTAGAAAGCTTAAAAGTACTTAAAGCCGTGGTGGAGTGTGGCAGTTTCACCGCAGCGGCTGCGCGACTCAATATTTCCGCGGCGAGAGTATCTAAATCTATTGAACAATTGGAATTCAATCTCGAGGCGGTACTGTTCAATCGCAGCACCCGACAAATGCAAATCACCGACAGCGGCAAACACTGTTACAACCGCGCGCTGGTGATGCTCAAGCAGTGGCAAGACCTAAAAGAGCAACTGGTTGAGTCACAGAAAAGCACTAAAGGTAATTTGCGCATCAGCGCACCCATGAGTTGGGGGCTGGATATATTGGCTCCGATCATTGACGCCTTTATGCTGCAGTATCCAGATATCACACTTGACGTACAATTGAGCGATCAACAAGTCAATGTACTTGAAGGCCAGTTTGATCTCGTGCTGAGATTAACCAACCAGCTCTCAGACAGCAATTTGATTTGCCGAAAGATCACCAATTATCCATTCATCGCCTGCGCATCATCGGGCTACTTAGCCGCACATGGAGTGCCTGAAGATCCCAATCAACTGCAAGATCACTGCTGCTTGATGTATACACTTCCAGGTGCCCCTCGTAAATGGCAGTTTATCAAAGGGCGGAAATCGATAGAGGTGTACTTGAAACCGCAGTTATTATCCAATAATAGTAAGCTTCTGCACTCAGCTTTGCTCTCTGGTCGTGGCATAGCCTTGATCCCTGAGTTTATGGTGACTAAAGACCTAGCAGCGGCGCAGTTAATTGCCATTTTAAAAGATTACAGTAGCAATGATTTGAATTTATATTCACTGCGACCCAACAGCAGTATACCCTCACATCGACTGAAGGTTTTTCATGATTTTTTAAGTCAAAAGCTACAGCGAGGCTAACAATTTGATCTAGTCTAGTACTATGATTTTATACGAGATGAGTGGTATTCATGTGTGTCAGTGTCTACAGATAACACCAAGCGAATTATTTAAAGCAGAGCTTACGCCAAATTTGGGAGGGACGATTGAGGATTGGCCGCTTCTATTTTTGGCCAACGTTTAAATTTCTCCCTAACCGCACCAAGTGTGGTCTATTTGTTAGCCCTTATTAATTCACGGTCCTCAATGTAGGTATACTGCCGCCAGCGATAGGAGGGAATTTCCCCTTTCTCTATCCAAGAAGCCAGCTTCTCCCTGGGAATTCCCCTAGCTTCTGCGTAATCTTCTAATAAAATGGGGCTCTGAATGTGCGAGCTTGCTTCTTGAAGACCTATTGTTCTTGCTTCTTCTAAAGTTGCCTCTCTACTCAACATTCTAAACAGCTGCCATACAACGAGTAGTAAAGCAAAAACCATTAATAGCCTTATCATTTCAAACACTCTTCTCTCTAGTAAATATAGTCATATGCGACTATTTGTAGATATTAAAATTCCGAAATATAACAGCGCATTCACTGGAGGTAAAACCGCAGCGAAGCCTAGGTTTTGAACTTTCAGCTGAAGTGCCTTGTTATGTGTTTACTGACAATAACTTTTCAATAAGTAGAGCGCAATCAATAAGATCAGTCACAACTTTTAGCCATCTTTTATCAATACTAATCTAGCCTTCACTATTAAGTTGTTTCGACACTACTATGTTAAGTCCAAAAATCACGACGAGCAACTAAGATGGGACACACCACCCACCTCAAAGAACTCAGGCGGTTTCAACCTATAATATTTATCCTCCACCTCCTTCGACTGCTCAGCATATGGCTGTATCATCACGTCCTGCAGCTCCCGAATTAAAGAATAATTTCCCGCAGCTGCCTGCTGATAAGCCGGTATCAAAAACCACTCTCGCAACATGTATTTTGGATTGACGAGTTTCATCTGCCTAGAGATTTCTTCACTGGATCGGGGCGAAGTAGCATGCGTATCACTGCAGCTGTAAAGGAGCGTTTTCCATTTTGCGAGCCACTCTGCCCAGCGCTTGTCCATCTCTTTGAGGGCTGTCTCTTTGGGGTCCGTCACTTTGGGGGCTGAGCCATGCGCCGAGTTATTGTAGAAGCTTTTCTTGAGTGGGCCAATATCGTCGGGTATCGACGAGAGCTCGCGGAAGAAAATAGTGTAATCAACAGGCGTTTGCATCATGAGTGTTTCTAGCTCGCTAAGCAGTGCCTTGAAAGACGCGGGGTCCAAAGAGCCAAGATCCAGTCCCAGCTTGGCGGCCCACATCTTTGTCATTTGCGTGTGCATTACTTTCGAAAATCCACTTTGAATCTCCTCGAGCTCTAGCAAAGAGTCCGGATGCGGCGCCAGTAACGGCCGTAACGCCGAACAAAACATATCGAAGTTGTTTTGCGCTGCGCTTGGTTGGTTCATGAACGAGAAGTGATGACCGCCACCCGTCCAAGGCTGGTAATGCGGGTTAAACACATCGCAAAAGCCGAAGGGACCATAATCAAGTGTAAAGCCACCGACTGCGCAGTTGTCGCTGTTGAAGTTGCCCTGGCAAAAGCCGACGCGGATCCAATTCGCCACCAGTGAGGTGAGGCGACTACGAAACTCGCGCGCCAGCAACACCACTTTTTCTGGGGTGGTGAGTTGCCTATCGACAACGTCAGCGTACTCACGATCAATCAAGTGCAGCACAATCTTCTCGAGTTCTTCCAGCGCTTTCGGGTGTTCGTTTTTACGGGTACGGCGAGCGAAAAGTTCGAGTTGGCCGACGCGGATGAACGACGGTGCGACACGTGTCGAGATGGCGACGGCTTCAGATATAAGCATGTCGGGGTTCTGTGAGTGCGAGCCCTCTGAGTACCACGGTCGCTTTACCTGTTCCGTTTTTGAAACGTACAAACTCAAAGACCGTGATGTGGGCACGCCCAGTGCGTGCATGTGCTCCTGAGCCAAGAATTCGCGGATACTCGATCGCAAGACAGCGCGACCGTCTGCGCCGCGACAATATGGCGTGCGCCCGCCACCTTTCAGCTGCATCTCCCAGCGTCGACCGTTGATGACGGCCTCAAGCACAGAAATTGCACGACCGTCTCCATATCCGTTGCCGGTTTGGAACGGGCACTGCTGGGTGTATTCAGTGCCGTAGATGGAAAGTGCGTAGCCACTCGCCCAACCGACCTTGCGCAGCGGCTCTGGAACCTGAGAGATGTCACCGGAGAACATGCGGACGAAGTCGTAGGACTCGGCCATACTGTCGGCGAAACCAAGCTCAGAAAAAAAGTTTTTGCTGTGCGCTACATACTCTGGGTCTTTGATTGGAGTTGGATTGACGGGGACATAATGGCCGCTGAAGACTTGGCGCGGCGCGTGGTCGGCACCGTCTTCTGTCGCATCAGGATCACAGTTGAGTCTGTCCATGAGGG
>JABSRA010000049.1 GCA_013215445.1 Oceanospirillaceae bacterium | reverse complement strand
AGTCACTACTCGCCCTGCATTAACATTTTGTCGATCCGAAACATCACGGGGATAAAGTAGCGACTCTATCCCCTGTTAATTTATCTATCTGGCAGCGAGGTAAAGCTGCAAATCCATAATGTCGGGCAGACTTTTTTAGCTGCGCCCTGGGGTCATCGCTGGTCGATATTTCTGATGTTAAGGTAGTCGGGGCTTACTTGGTGACGACGGAGCAACCTTGCGCTCTGGCAATGGCGATTAATGCTGGGCGGTATTCAAAATGCATAGAATCAAAATGGTACCAGGCACCACCCCATATAAAACCATGGTCCTCGAAGACCTGGACTATCTTTTGCGGATATTTATTTTCGAAACTCAGCCGCGCGCCCGCCACTTTACTGTTTTTCTGCCATTTCCAATAGTCTGCGTAACGCACGTTTAAATCTATTGCCGCGGCAAAACTGTGCACTGACAACCGCTTAGTGCCACTAATATAACGCCAGTTAAACACCCCCGCTGAAGGGTTAAGATAACGAGTTAAACGCGTATCTTTAGCCAGCTCACGCTGTACTTTTGCCAGCGCTACTGCCGCTTGTTGCCGCTCATTGACATAGAGTTTTTTAGTATACCAAGGCACGGCGCTTAAACGGCTTTGCACTTGAGTTTTATCAGCACCATACAACTCTTTTAATAAATCTTCGAAGCGGATTCTACCGGGGTCAAAGTCTTTTTTGCGATCGGTTTCACAAGTTAACAGCGGATATACTTGGCGCAAACTATCTTCTATATCGGGGCTGTTTAACGCCTGTTGATGGCTTTTTATCCTACCGTCATCTATCAACCATTTCTTGCCGCTCAGGGTATGCAAATAACCGCCACTTTGATGGGACAGAGCAGAGGGATAGGTAGCGATTAATATGTCTGTTTTTTCTTTTAAAGTCAAAGCATTAGCGGAAATATTTAACGAGCAAAAACAACCAAACGCAAACGTTAACTTGTTCACTTTTCAAGCCTTTTTATTAAGTTGACATTGTTTTGCTCTATCTTGGAAAGCGTCACAGACTTACCTTTACCTCTATACCAACTCTGATCCAGAAAGTGGCGGTTAAGATCTGCTGAGTTAAATACATAACCGTGGCGAGCAAAAATTTCATTGCGTATCAAACGCAACTTTTTGCGAGAGTAGTGACTTAGCTCTTGAGCGGTTAAGTAGCGACGGGAGGAATCTGGCATTAAATACCCGCCGACAACGGTATGAGTCTGCACTTGCGGTGCACTTTGTTGGCGGCGCTCTGACGCTAATAAAAAAGCCACATTTTCACGTTCCGTAACATTTAGCTGCACTTTTTTGGTATGGGGCTGATACCATGCATACTGTTTGAAATAGCGCTGTAGCTCTAGTGAATTAAACTCATAACCATGACGGGCGTAAATTTCATTGCGCGCCAAGCGAATCTTATCTCGGCTAAAATGATTGATATCTCGTTGCTCTACCGATAAATAATAACTGTGAGGCAACAAGTATTGAGCGCTATTAACCGCGCTGTCCGGTTGTGGCGCAACAACTGGCCGACGCACTTTAGCCATAAGTAAATGCCAGCGTTGCCAACCCGTAGTGACCGCTTGCAGGCGCTGCTCTCTCGGGGGATGAGTACGAGAGCCCGATTTAGATAAACCCTGCCAAAGTATTAATGCCTCTTCTAAACTGCCTCCCAACCCCGCCAAAATAAAGCCTGCATAATTGTCTGCTTCCAATTCAGTTTTAGGATGACTGCCACCGCTTTCTATCGTATGTCCCTGTAAATGATGACCAATTTCGTGGGCCATCACCGCGTACAATCGCCAGCTACTCATTGCATCCCCTTCTAGGCTATTCATCCACTGTTTGTTATAGGCCAGATAACGTTGTTCTTGACGAATAAGCGCCGCGGCATTGCCTACTTCTGGCGATACAACCACCTCGAAATTTGGCGCTAAGCCTGAGACTTGTAATATATCTTCCACCACTTGTAAGACCTGCGAAGTGCTAAAGCCCTGTGATGTTGGGGCTGCTGTCAACGTTAGCTGTACTTGACTACAACTGCTGTAATCACAGACGGTAGTCTCTACAGGGCCAACAGCCTGGGTATTTGTCACCACCAAACAGCTGAAAAATAGACAGTAAGCCGCAGCGGTGTGATATTTAAAACTGCTTTTAAGTGCATTCATATATTTTTACCAAGCGTAGATTGAGTTTGATTGACGAGCTTGTAGCAATAAAAAATGCCAATTTTGACATATTAAGGGGGTGATTGTTAGCGCTACTAGATTGCTTCAATCCGTCTTAGTGTGTCGTGATTGAGCCTGGGGAGGGGTGACAGCCCTCGCGGCTGCCCCATACAAAATTATAGACCAATTCTGTAAGATACGCCTGCTGCTGTACCATGACAGTTTTATCACGAACTCTAAAAAATGAGCTACTTTTTTATGTATATGATTAATCTTTTTGTATATACACACTCTTTAACAGCTGTATAGCTGGGATATATTTACACGCAGATGTTCAACTATTAATCATTAAACAGTCTCCAGGTACGTCCCATTAAACTGAGCAGCAACGTCATTCAAGATGGCCATTAATGGCCTGTAAATGTTGCGTATTCAAGCTATTTTTACGCTACGGTGGCTGATAGCTGCTACCTGTGAAAGCCCCCTACTTGTCTATATTAGTCTAATTTTATTGTTAAATATCGAGTAACCGCCGAGCAATTACCATAAAGATTCTCTAATAAACACATAATGAAAGAAACTTTGGTTATATGCGTTATTATGATTGATAATCATTATCACATGGGTAGAATCTCTTTTGAGACTTGATCTCATCTAGATAAGTCCGGTCAATATCTATGAGCAACGAGTGCAGAGCAGCGACTAATGTGGCTAAAATAAAAACTATTTTTAGTTTTGCCTAGCCAATTGTTTAACGCTTAAACAGGCTTTATGCGTGGCCAATGGCGGCACTTGAAGGGTGAAGTGTTATTGAACACCGCGCTTCTATCAGCCAACTCTCTGCTATCGACCGTGGTATTTCATTAACTCTTAAAGGTATTGATAGCAGCATTATGGACAATAATATCAGTGTGACCAATCGCCGTGTGCAGCGAACGTTAGTGGTCAAGTCGGTGTACAACATTACCCCTAATATGCGGCGTGTGACGTTGCACGGCAGTGAATTAGCGAGTTTCCCGCAGGGCGCGCAAGGGGCTTATATCAAGTTATTATTCAATTCAACCACTGGCGACAAACCGGTTATGCGTACCTACACCGTGGTAAAACAGCGCTATCAGGAAAATGAAATTGATGTAGATTTTGTGTTACATACCGGCAGTGATAGTGCCGCACATGGCGTTGCCTGCTTTTGGGCATCAGGGGCTAAGCCCGGTGATGAAATTTTAATTTCAGGTCCTGGGCCGGCCAAATTCATCAATACCGAAGCTGAGTCTTTTATCCTCGGGGCCGATATGACCGCTTTACCAGCGCTGCTTGAAAATCTGCAGCGCTTGCCTGCTACGGCGCAAGGTCAGGTATTTATTGAAATACAGTCTGAGGCTGATAAACAGAGTTTAACCAAGCCAGAAAAAATAGCCATCAACTGGGTGATCAATGCAGATTCTGGCTCTAGTGCAACACCGTTGTTTCATGCAATCTCGCAAGCGGCGCTACCCGCTGGCAAGTTATCAGCCTGGATCGCCTGCGAATTCACCACGATGCAGAAAATTCGCCACTATCTAAAAAGTGACTGCAACATTGATAAAACCCATCTGTATATATCTAGTTACTGGAAAAAAGGCGTGACAGAAGAGCAACATAAAATCATTAGACAAGCCGATGCTAAACAGATAAACGCTCAATAAGCCGCCTTACACATTCAGCTCAAACACCAAACAACATATTGATATTACAGGGGATATTTACATGGGCATTAACACCTTAGGCACTCAAATTGATTGGCAGCACTGGATGGAGCGCTGGGATGACCAGCAGTCGTACCATATACCGATGCGCGAAGAGCGCTTTCAAATCATGCTAAATTGCGTGGCTAAGGTTTGTCCTGCAGATTGCATCGTGCTCGACTTGGCTTGTGGCCCCGGTTCAATAAGCCAACGACTATTGAGCAAGTTGCCCCAATCTCAAGCGATTGCGGCCGATTACGACCCGGTGCTGTTGAAACTCGGTAAAGAGACGCAGGGAGATGCTAAAGGGCGATTACACTGGCTTAAGATTGATCTAAACCAAGCTGATTGGGTGGTCCAAATACAACAGACTCTCGCCAAACTTGGTCGCTCGCACCTAGATGCGGTGTTAAGTAGTACCGCTTTACACTGGCTGACGACTCCTCGATTAATCGAAGTGTATCGAGAGATAGCACAGTTGATCCGCCCCGGTGGGGTGTTTCTCAACGCTGATCATATGAGTTTCCCACCGGCGCTACCCACCTTCCGCCAATTGGCCCAACAAAGCAGAGAACAGCAAAGCCAACAGAGCGTTAATGGAGTCAAAGGTGAAACTTTTTCACAGTGGTGGAGCAACATTGAAGCGCAGTGGTTGACTGATGACCCCTCTCTTCAGTCTCTATTTGACGAGCATCATAATAATTACGCGGTGCGTGATCGAAGTTATGGCAAAGCGCTGGCCTCGCTACATATTGCCGCTTTGGCAGATGCTGGTTTTACCGAGGTTGATACCCTCTGGCAACGATTCGACAACCGAGTTTTACTGGCGGTTCGAGGCTTGTAGCAACGCCATCAATATCCCCACGGGTTACTGATGATAACGTAACACCACCTCACTGGGATTCAACGTCCACGGATTCCGATCTTTCAGATTTAGCGACAACCGCCTCGGTCAGTAATGTTGCTCTACCCATGTGGGGCAGCAGAGCCCCCGTTAACCATCGATCCAGGTCTGCTATTGGCATAGGTCTGGCAATATGATATCCCTGACAAAAATCGCAATTACGCTGGCTTAATAAAGTAAACTGCGCCGTGTTCTCCACTCCTTCAGCCACTACTTTAAGGCTTAAGTTATCGGCCATCGCCAGAATGATATCCACCAGCGCCAGCTCGTCTTTATTAGTATCAATATCTTTGATAAAAGATCGATCAATTTTTAATTGGTCAATAGGAAAACGTCTCAGGTAGCTAAGGGAAGAATATCCAGTGCCAAAATCATCGATCGAAATTTTAATACCAGCACTGCGCAATTCTTGCAGCATCTGGTAAATCTCATCGTTCTCGATCAACAGAGATTCGGTAATTTCCACGGTAATTTTGGTGCGAGCTCCCGCCTTTTTTAACTGCATTATCCACAGCGGGTCAATTTCATTGGCAGAGATGAACTCACGATAAGATTTATTGATAGCCACCCCAATATTAGTATTGTGCCTATCGTTCATTTCGTTTATATCAGAGAGTGCCTGGCACATGACAAAGTTGCCTAACCGACCAATCAAACCCACATCTTCCGCCAACGTGACTAGCTCTTCTGCGGGAATTGCACCCAATTTAGGGTGCTGCCATCTAATTAGCGCTTCACATTCTACCAGCGCCCCACTTTGCAGATTAACAATGGGTTGGTAGTAAACTTCTAATCGGTTCTTATCTAACGCCTCTATCAGATCATTATGTAGATGTAGTCGACGGTCAGAGAGCAGCTGCATCTGTGAGGTAAAATAAGAATAAGTATTACCTCCTTTACCTTTAGCCGAATACATCCCCTGATCCGCATTCTGTAATAATACACCGCCGCTTTCCCCATCAATCGGGTAAATGGTTATGCCTATACTGGCGCCAATATGGATCTGATTCCCCTCGATATAAAACGCTTCTTTTAACACCACTCCAACTTTATTAACAACGATTTCTACATCACTATTGTTATTTAATTGGTTGATAATCATAGTAAACTCATCACCAGTACGCCGCGAGAGGATATCCGAATCACGTATGCAGCCGAGTAGACGTGCAGCGACTTCGATCAGTAACTTGTCGCCGATACCAGAGCCCAATGAATCGTTGATCAATTTAAATCGATCCAAATCTATATAGAGCAGCGCAAATATCTGGCCGGTGCGCTTTGCATTGGCGACAGTGTAATCCAATTTTTCATCAAAAAGAGTGCGATTGGCCAGTTTGGTCAGAGGATCATAGTTCGCCTGCCGCTGAATAATATTGGTGTTTTCTTTGCGCTCGGTTATATCTTGAACGACGCCTCGTATTATTAGTTGATCCGCTGATTCACCGTGAATGTATGCCTGAATGTGGAGCCACTTTTCAGCTCCCAGAGCACCTTTAATGGGTAATTCTAAATCAATAGACTCTACGTCATTAAGTAATAAATCGATATTTTTGAGTAACTTTTGCTGATAATTCGGATCGACCATTGCCAGTAGCTGAACGGGCGTCAAAAAGTCTGCTGACTTTGGCAGCTCCAGTAAATGATAAATTTCATTCGACAGAAAAGTAAAACCTTTAGTGCTGTGGTACTCCCACCCTCCTACACTCGCTAAACTGCCCACTCTCTCTAGTATTGACTCACGATAGGTTAACTGTTCTATTAAACGATTGCGCTCGTCACTACGCCGCCAAATAAGAAACAGGATGAGCCCAAACAATAGACCAAACAGGGTGAATGCCAGCCGAATATAAGCCGTGAGATCAGTCCGCCTCTCTGGATTAAGCTCAAAACTAGCGCCTAGTTCCCAGATTTCTCCGGCAATCGATAGTTCGGTGATGACCGATGCTCTATTGAAAGCGTCACTGAACCCAGCAATCAGTTTTTCACCCCGCTCTGGGGTACCTTTTTTGCGCAGCGAAATAGCTTGTTGTTGCTCTAATTCAAAAAAACCCGCGGCGTTGAGCACCCTATCAATTTTCATGGGGGCTGACAGTATGCCCCAAAACCGTTCTTTTTGAGTGATTTCATCAACATAAAAAATAGGCGCACGGCCTATAAAAGCCCGCCCTCCCTGCACGAGATCAACAGGCCCCGCTATCACCAAAGAACGTGAATTTCTCACCTTCAGTGCCTCCATTCGCTGTTGTTTATGCTTAAAATAATCCAATCCTAGTACTTTTTCGTTGCCTTCAAGAGGATAGACAAATTTGACTACCATATCCGGTGCAGCGGCGAGGTTAAGCAGGAGGGTTTCACTGCGCAGAATTTGCTTGGCGTAGCGATCAAATGAGGCCTGATCCAATGCTGGCTGCGAGGCAATGGCAATACTCATGCCCTTAAGCAGAGATAAATTATTGTTCAATATTGTCTCAAGATTGGCTCTGACCACACTTAAACGCTGCAATGTTTTGACTCTTTCATTTTGCTGATAGTGGTGCACAATCAGGGATTCGAGCCAGGTTTCGGCGAGGAAAATAGAGAGCAACAAGAATCCACTAATGAATAGTCTACGGGGTAGTTTCCTGTGCCGGAGCAGAGAAACTATTGCATTAGGTAGCATGATTAGACCCATTAATTTACGTTTATAGCTGCTGAGGGTTTTCAACTTGAAATGTGGTTTGTAGGCACTTTACACGAAGGAAGCAGCGAACAAGTCCCAAGCGCCCCTGGCGTACAGGATTGTTTGTGATTGAGGCAATGGCTACAGGTGGGCTGGTTGCCCGGCGAAAGCCATTAACAAAGAGCACGGACTATCCTGTACGCCCCGCAGGGTGGTTACGTTTTAAAAGAAAGCTAAGCGATCAACAGAGATGAAATCTTGTTTCATCTGCATTTGCTTTGTCAGAACGCTTGTAAAGGACTAGCCATTCGCGTCCATTCTTCCGCGGATCAGAGTGCCCCTCTTTATGGGTATTAACCGCTTAGACTTACCTTACAAGAAGCACAGGGAACATTTGGGGGCTTATTCGCTACTTCCTTAGTGCACAACTATTATGCTTTGTTCTCTCGCTCGATAGCGCGGTAGGCTATATCAGTACGATAGAAAGCTTGATTCCATTTTATTTTTGCTACACCTTGGTAGGCGTTGCGTTGCGCATCGGTAACGCTCTCCCCTAATGCGGCAATGCACAGCACCCGTCCGCCAGAACTGATCAGCTTACCCTCTGCGATGGCAGTACCTGCATGGAAGACCTTGCAAGTATCACTTTGCTCGGTCTCAATGGTGATTTCATCGCCTTTGGCGTAATTCTCAGGGTAGCCGCCTGAGGCCATGACCACGCCGACAGCGGGTCGTGGGTCCCAACAAACGCTAAGCTTATCAAAGGATTTATCCAGAGCGGCGAGACACATGTCAACAATACTGGTTTGCAATCTAAGCATGATTGGCTGAGTTTCAGGGTCTCCAAAGCGACAGTTAAATTCAATGACTTTCGGTTGTCCCTGCTGATCAATCATCAATCCGGCGTAGAGGAAGCCGGTATACTCGTTGCCTTCGGCTTTCATGCCACGCACGGTCGGCATAATGACTTCATCCATGATGCGCTGATGAACGTCAGCGTTAACCACCGGTGCCGGTGAATATGCCCCCATTCCACCAGTGTTAGGACCGGTATCACCATTGCCGACACGCTTGTGATCTTGGCTGGTCGCCATCGGTAATACATTGTCGCCATCTACCATCACGATAAAGGACGCCTCTTCACCTTCTAAGAACTCCTCGATAACCACTCGTGATCCGGCGTCACCGAACTTGTTACCCGCTAGCATATCGCGTACAGCAGCTTGTGCCTCTGCTAGCGTCATGGCAACGATGACTCCTTTGCCTGCCGCTAAGCCGTCTGCTTTGATAACAATGGGAGCTCCCACTTTTTCCAGGTAGGCGAGCGCCAACTCAATATCAGTGAAGTTTGCATAGGCCGCAGAGGGGATATTATGGCGCGCTAAAAAATCTTTACTAAAGACTTTAGAGCCCTCCAATTGTGCAGCCTTGGCGCTGGGGCCAAAAATTTTCAATCCAGCGGCTCTAAAATCGTCGACAATACCGGCTACCAATGGCGCTTCAGGACCGACAATGGTCAGGGTGACTTGGTTGTCTCTGGCAAAGGTAATCAGTGCCGCTGAGTCGGCATTGTCAATGGCGACATTTTGCATTTTAGGCTCGTTGGCGGTACCGCCATTGCCGGGTGCGACAAAGACTTTAGCAACCTTGGGGTCTTTTGCAGCGGACCAAGCGAGTGCGTGTTCACGACCACCAGCCCCTATAATTAGTATATTCATTGTATTGCCCTTAATTTAGTGTCTGAAGTGACGCATGCCAGTGAATACCATCGCCATGCCTGCTTTATCAGCAGCGGCGATAACTTCGTTATCACGCATAGAGCCACCCGGCTGAATAACGGCGCTAATGCCCGCATCAGCAGCGGCTTCAATACCGTCACTGAAGGGGAAAAATGCATCGGAGGCCATCACTGATCCCGCTACTTGTAAACCTTCATCAGCCGCTTTAAGATTGGCGACTTTGGCGCTGTAGACGCGGCTCATTTGACCGGCGCCGATGCCGATACTCTGACCATCTTTGGCGTAGACAATGGCGTTTGACTTAACGTATTTGGCAATTTTCCAGCAAAATAGTAGATCTTTAATTTGCGCGGCGCTCGGTGTTACTTTAGTGACAATTTTAAGGTCGGCTTCAGTGATAACCCCCATGTCTCTATCCTGTACCAATAACCCACCATTAACCCGCTTATAATCAAGGCCACCAATGCGAGTGTTGGCAAACTCGCCGCAGACCATCACTCTGACGTTAGGTTTGCTTTGCAGCACTTCAATCGCTGCATCATCAATGCTGGGTGCGATGATAACTTCAACAAATTGACGCTCAATAATAGCCGTGGCAGTGGCGGCATCTAGGGCGCGGTTAAAGGCGATAATGCCGCCAAAAGCTGAGGTGGCATCCGTTGCGTAAGCTAAATTGTAAGCGCCTAACAAGTCACTGGCAATGGCGACACCACAAGGATTGGCATGTTTGACGATGACACAGGCTGGTTCTGCAAAAGATTTAACACATTCCAGAGCGGCATCCGTGTCGGCAACGTTATTGTAAGAGAGTGCCTTGCCCTGCAACTGGGTTGCGGTGCTGATAGACGTTTCAGCAGGATTGCTCTCTACATAAAAAGCCGAGCGCTGATGAGAGTTTTCACCGTAACGCATATCTTGGACTTTGATAAACTGACTGTTGAAAGTGCGTGGGAAAGCACTGCTATCGACAGGTGCGTCGGTATTGTCGGCAGCGGTTGGTCCCTCGACGACAGCGCCTAGGTAATTGGCGATCATGCCATCATAGGCGGCAGTATGTTCAAAAGCTTGAACCGCTAGATCAAATCTATCGGTCATCGTCAGGCCCTGGTGATTTTTTAGTTGCTCTAGAATATGTGAGTAGCTACTAGTATTAACCACGATAGCGACATCTTTGTGATTTTTAGCCGCAGAGCGAACCATGGTAGGGCCACCGATATCGATGTTTTCAATGGCCATAGGCAAGGTGCAGTCATCGCGCTCAATGGTCGCTTTGAACGGGTATAAGTTAACCACCACCATATCGATGGGCTCAATGCCATGCTCGCTCATTATTTGATCGTCGATACCTCTACGGGCCAATATGCCGCCGTGGATCTTTGGGTGTAAGGTTTTAACCCGCCCATCCATCATCTCCGGGAAACCTGTGTAGTCAGAAACTTCAGTGGCTTGGATATTGTTGTCGGTCAATAATTTGAAAGTGCCACCTGTCGAGAGAATTTCAACGCCTGCGCTACGCAGTGCGCTGGCAAATTCAACGATGCCGGTTTTGTCTGAAACACTAATCAGTGCTCTGCGGATAGGTGTATAAGTTTGCTCTGCCATTTTTTTGCCATATTCTCTTAGTGTAGGGAAAGGGTAAATAGGTTGGTTATCGATGAATTAAAAAGGGGGTTCATCAGCGGTACAGTGAAAGGGGATAGTCTATGGTGCGGGTTAGCTTGGTAGTTAGATGGTGAAGAGGGTGTGTTCGAGGAGAGTGCTGAGAAGTTCCAGAGGAGTGTGTGCAGGGGATAGGTGGAACAGCTATCACAGGGAATCAAGCTATAATCAGATGTGACTCGTATATCCATCGTCCGCTCTCTAGGGGATCTCTCAAAAAAAGCAGCTGGGGGAATCCGCGCAGCTGCTTTTGTCATTAGCTTAAAGTAATCCGTATTCTTTCAGTTTTTTACGCAGAGTACCTCGGTTTAATCCCAGTAGCTCAGAAGCCTTAGTTTGATTGTCTTTAGTGTAAGCCATGACAGTCTCTAGTAGTGGTGCTTCAATTTCAGCAAGTACCATTTTGTAGACATCGGTGACAGGTTGACCACCGAGTTGCCTAAAATAATTGTTCATGGAGGTTTCAACGCTGTCTCGCAGTGTCTGGCCTTGAGTGACACTAGGGTTTGATACAGGGGCGAAATTAACTTGTTGACTTTCTATTGTGTTCACGTGACAGATATCCAAAATTAAATGTTAAGCGGCAGTGGTGATTAGCTGAGCGGTTGCAAAAAACTGCTCTATTGCTGCCAGTTGTGTCTCTTTTGTTTCCAGCTTATTAAAGCCGGAGCGAAAACGTTTACCTTGCTCTACACACTGTAAGTACCATGCTACATGCTTTCGGGCAATTCGTACGCCCAAATAATCACCATAGAATTGGTGAAGTGCATGTAAATGGCTAATCAGTGTCTGTCTGATCTCTGAAAGTTCTATGGGGGCTAAATGCTCGCCATAGCTTAGAAAGTGATCGACTTCTCTAAAAATCCAAGGTCGTCCCTGTGCTGCTCTCCCCAGCATAACCGCATCTGCATTGGTAAACTCTAACACTGAGCTGGCTTTTTCGGGGGTATCTATATCGCCATTGGCGAATAGTGGAATATCAATAACCCTGGCGATATCGGCAATGGTTTGATACTCCACTTCTCCCTTGAATGCACAAGCTCTCGTGCGGCCGTGTACAGCCAGTGCTGCAATACCAATGTCTTCAGCCATTTTTGCAATGGTGATGGCATTAATACTCTGCTTGTCCCAGCCCGTTCTGATTTTCAGAGTGACGGGGACATCGACAGCATTGACGACTGCTTCTAGTATAGATTTGACCAGAGCCTCATCTTTTAAAAGTGCCGAGCCAGCTGCTTTTTTACACACTTTTTTGGCGGGGCAGCCCATATTAATATCGATAATTTGCGCACCACGGGCAACGTTCATAATGGCTGCTTGAGCCATCATTTGTGCGTCACCCCCCGCTATTTGCACGGATCTAGGCTCAATATCGATATCGGGGCTCAACCTGAAACTTGATTTACGGGAGTTCCATAGTGACACATCACTAGTGACCATTTCCGAAGTGACAAGCCCGGCTCCAAATTGTTTACACAGAGACCTAAAAGGTTTATCTGTGATGCCCGCCATAGGTGCAAGAATTACCTTACTCGCTATGTGGTAAGGGCCAATTTGAAACATTTAACGCCTATAATGTTAAAGTTATCCAGCAGACAGGTCTGAAGGAAGAGTTAATTCTTGAACTAAGAAGGGGCCGAATTTTACACGTTTTGGATATAAAAAACAGGTTTATTTTGGTTGCTTTTTAATCGATTTTTCTTGACTATTGACTTTAGTATTTATTCTCTCGGGCCTGTCGATACGATGAACACTGACAAGTGACACTTTTTAGCCCGCTATCTTGGTTATTAATTTACAATCGATACCTGTGGAGCTTGCTTTTGCTCACTCCTAGTCTCTGTCCAGCGGATTTCTGGTTATTTTTTAACGCCCGTTACTCTAATCCAACCCTCTAATTCTACAGCAGGATCTAAGACAAATTGCTCCGAGTAAGCGCTAATAATGTCTGACTCTTGACTGACCAGCAGGCCAGAAAGTGCCAGTTTACCGCCTTTTTTTACTCTTCCCGCAAGAACGGGGGCCAACTCAACCAGTGGCCCTGATAAAATATTTGCCACAACAATGTCGGTGGCCTGTACCGGTGCTTTTTCTGGTAGGTAGACACTCAGTTGTTTAGTGCTAAGTTGATTGCGCTCTAAATTGGTTAAAGTTGCGGTCAAAGCCTGTTGGTCGATATCTACCGCCAATACCGACTTCGCACCGAGCAGCAGCGCTGCAACACCTAAGATCCCTGAGCCGCAACCGTAATCAGTGATGCTTTTATCGGTGCAGTCCTGAGCGTCTAACCAACGCAGGCATAACTCAGTGGTGGGGTGAGTTCCAGTACCAAAGGCCAGCCCTGGGTCTAACATTAAATTAACCGCGTTGGGATCCGGTGTTTCACACCAACTTGGGCACACCCAGAGTCGATCGCCAAATTGCATCGGTTTGTAAGATTTCATCCATTCGCGCTCCCAGTCTTTGTCCTCGAGGATTTCAATGGACAAGGTTGGAAACGCTATTTTTGTTTCCATCTGGGTAAAAGATAACAGTAAAAAATTTTGTAATTCGGCCAAATCAGTTGCAGCATCGAATAAACTGCTGATGGTGGTATTGCTCCACAGCGGTGTGGTGCCTAATTCAGGCTCGTATATAGGTTGGTCTTGACTGTCTTGGTAAGTAACAGACAAAGCCCCTGCAGCCAGTAACAAATCTTCAAATTGTGCGGCTAAGGTCGGTTGTATTTCAATTTTAACTTGAAGCCAGGGCATGGTGTATCCTTAAATTTGTTAGCATATTTAAAATTGAGTAATTTTACCTGATGCTCTGGTAGACTTCATCAATGATAGGCATTAAATTAGTGCTCGCAGGTGGTCTTAGCGTAAACCCGTGTTTTTTTATTTATATTTTTTATTTCTATTTTTGTAGGTGATGTAGTGCCAAGCGTTAATAACGGCCTGATAATTAAAAATCCCTGTGTAGGTGTGTGTTGCTTAGATAAGCACGATTTGTGTATCGCCTGTAAACGTTCAGGCATCGAAATCGCTGAGTGGGGTGTGTATGACAACCTCGAAAAACAAAGGGTGCTGGTTAAAATTGAACAGCGCTATCGAGAACAGGAGTCTGCAGGTTGAGGGAAGAGGGAGAGGCAATTCAATTTGAGCAACTAGAGTGCGCGGCATTTAGTGCATGGCCTGCTTTAGAACAGCAAGAACTCAACGGCATTGTATTACGTTTTGCGGATGGTTATACCAAGCGCGCTAATTCGGCCAACCTGTTGAATTTGCATGATTGGCAGTATCCTCAACTAACGCAAAAAATAGCCGCTTATTTTAGCCAGAGGCAGCAGCCGAGCATCATTAGGATACCTTCTTTCGTCGCAGCAGAGGAATTTGATCAATATTTGGCCCGCGATGGCTACCAGTATTTAGACAAATCACTAGTGATGCAGGGGCCTCTATTGATAGCAGATAGCCCGCTCAAAGAAATCGAACAAAAATCAGCCAGAGACTGGTTGACTAGTTTTGTCCGCTTGAGTCACGTTGAATTAGCCCAACATCAAGGGCACCTAGCTATTTTAGAGAGAGTCAAAGATAACATAAACTTTGCAGTCTTAATCGATGCAGGTGAGGAGGTGGCATGCGCGATAGGGGTAGTCCACAACCATCACTTGGGTATTTTTGATCTAGTCACTCATCGGGACAAGCGGCGTAATGGTTATGCAAAACAACTGTTAAAAAGTCTCCATCAGTGGGGCGCCAGTGAAGGCGCTAGTAGTAGTTACCTGCAAGTGGTCGCCAATAATATAGGCGCTATCAGCTTGTATGAAAAGCTTGGTTATGCAGAGCGCTATCATTATTGGTATAGAGTAAAGTAAACAATAGAACGGATGCGGTGGTAATAATGGTCATTGCGTGCATTAGATGAAGGTAAAAAATATGAGTTGTCCTTATCAGAGCGATAATGAGTCGAGCACAGATGGCGTACAGATGGATTTTAAAGATAGAATGTCCTATGCAGATTACCTGCAACTCGACTCGCTATTAAGTAGTCAAAAGCCACTATCAACTGCCCACGATGAAATGTTGTTTATCGTACAACATCAGACCTCAGAGCTGTGGATGAAGTTGGCCATCCATGAAATGCAGGCGATATTAGAGGAAATCAAACAGGATAATTTGTCTCAAGTTTCTAAACATCTCGCCCGGGTCTCGCGGATTTTTGAACAGTTGAACAGTGCTTGGGATGTACTGCGCACGATGACCCCGAGTGAATATACCTCTTTTAGGGAATCTCTGGGACAATCTTCAGGGTTTCAATCTTATCAGTACCGCACCATCGAGTTTTTAGTCGGCAATCGAAACCTGACCATGCTCAAACCCCATGCCCATGATAAGGCGGTGACTCAACAGCTAGAGGCGATATTGACTGAGCCTAGCCTCTATGATGAGGCATTATTGTTAATGCAGCGTCGGGGGCTTGATTTAGGAGAGGCATTAGCAGGGCGTGATTGGCGTGAAAAACATCAACCGAGCGAAGCGGTCGAGAGTGCCTGGTTAACCGTTTATGAAAACCCGCAGCAGTACTGGGAGTTATATGATTTAGCTGAAAAGCTGGTGGATTTTGAAGACTATTTCAGACGCTGGCGCTTTAATCATGTGACCACGGTTGAGCGAATTATCGGCCTAAAGTCGGGGACTGGTGGCAGTGGTGGCGTCTCCTATTTACGAAAAATGTTAGATACAGTGCTCTTTCCCGAGTTGTGGACTGTACGAACGCGGATGTAGTAGGTTGCAAGGCCTCTATTAACTATTTGCCTGCTGCTTAGCAGGCTACTTTCACGATAATCATCGATGCTGACTTAAACAGCCTGTCGCTCAATCAGAGTGGTGGTTATCCAATGGGCTGTTTAGATACTAAACCAAGAGCTTAGAGTGGCAGTGCTTAGCTTCAATCTTAGCTCAATAACAACCTAATGACCGATTCGCTACTTTTGCTCAGATACCGACAGTGGTGAAAACCCCGTGACGGGTTCAATCCATACAGGGCTAGCAGCTTATTGGGCGCAAGTATTAGATAAAACAGAATTACAAGCTTATCGAGCATCCTCTAGAGGGGGAGAATTACACTGCGTGGTCACGCCAACTGAGGTAATTATTTTTGGAAGAGACCCCTTACCTCAGTGGTGACATCGTCATACAAGACGGATGCTGAAGTCTCGATAGATTATTCGATCACCATGAGGGAGCGATATTCATCGTAGGCAAATTGATCGGTCATGCCCGAGATATAATCTTGGATTAAGCGACAGCGGTGGTAGAACTCTAAAGTGGGGAAATCAGCATGCTTTACATTGAGCAGTGCATGCGCTCTCTGATAGGTGATGATGTGTTTTTCGGGTAATTTTTTGACCAAGTGTTTGGCAATTAAAGGTGCGTCTTTTTTATTGGCCAATACTTTGCTGAAAGTCAGGCTGTCCATGGTCAGCAGTGGTTTATAAAAGTCCAGTAAGCCACTGATGATACGATAACCCTGTAATTCAAGTTGTTCAACTTCGCGATGACTAAAGACATATTGGATAGCAATCTGCTTAAGTGTTTCAGTAATGGCGTGATAGCGGCTGTTATCTTCAAGGAGTGCATTGTTATAGCGTCCCTGATAAATAGCGCCGATATTAGCGATAAACTGCTCGGTCGCATGTTGCACCAATGGGTGGGATAAAGACACCCGTAAACTGACGAAAAAACTTGGGGCACACTTGGCTTTCTCTATGTCCTTGTGCATGGTGTCCAACGCCGCCTGATCTCGATTGTTGAATTTATTGAAGAGTACGTCTCTATAAGTAGTAGAGAGTAACTCACTCAATTTATCAGTACTGAGAATGCCTTTTTCTACCGCATCTTCAATGTCGGCCAGGCAGTAGGAAATGTCATCGGCCGCCTCCATAATATAAGACAGTGGGAAGCGACAGCCCGGGGCTATGTTTAAATGAGCTCTGAGCTGATCTATATACTCTATTTCTGAAAAGTAATAACCGACTTTTTTCATCAGGTAACTTTTATCAGCGGGTACATTTTTTTTATGCAGGGTACCGGGGCGAGTATATTTTAAAATGCCCGCCGCTTGGGAAAAGGTTAAATTGAGATTTAACAGCGAGTGAATCAGCCTGATCGCCTGCGCATTACCCTCGAACTGTTGTAAATCCAAGGCTAATTCTGGACGTTTCTCAAACAAGTGATCAGTGTCGGTATCGCGATTAGCACTGCGTGCCAACGCTATTAAGTGGCATTCAAACCACTGATTGATGGCGTGCTCGCCAAAATGACCAAAGGCCGGGTTGCCAATGTCATGCATTAAACAGGACATCTCCACTAGCGATTCAATACAGCGCTCAAGCCCAGTTAAACCATACTGCTGTTGCTCAGCTGCCGTGAGCTGGTCAAAAATACTCCTGACGATGAAGCGACCGACCTGCTGTACTTCCAGGGAATGGGTCAGCCTAGAGCGCACTGCTGCATTTTTTTCCAGGGGAAACACCTGAGTTTTTTGCTGCAACCGGCGAATCGCTGCGCTGTTGATAATACGGCCGCGATCACTCTCAAAAGCGCGTTGTAGTTGCTTGGTGCCACTGGTCTCAGAGGTTTTACCAAAAGGCCGTTGGGCGCTGATTTTGCTGCAAAAATCGATGGAACTCATGATACAAGTGACCTAGAAACTTAAGTTTAGCCAGAGAATACACTACTGGATCGGGGAAGTGGCATCTAGTGTTGACTTTTGTATTGTTTTTGAGCGGAGTATTAGCTGAACAAGCCAATGAAAATCAGGGTGCTTTGCGCTCATCACTGGCTAAAATGGTCGAAACAGTAACTAAACGGGTATGTTTACGCAGCTAGCCGCGATTTAGTGGTCAGAGGCCGCATCCATCGCTGTGATGATTGTCAACAGAAGGGAACGTGGGTTATTGCTCGTGCTTCGATGAGATTTGGCAAAGGTTTAAAACCTTTGCCAAATATGCTGCTAGCGTTTTCAGCCATGTAAATAACTACATACCGATAGAAAACATGGTATCTAAATCATATTTTGAGAACGTCTTAAAGGCGATCATCGTCTGAGTCTTAGTGATCTCCTCTATCAGACCAATCTCCCCTGATACTAAGTCTGCTAACTCTTCGTTGTCTTTGGTGCGAATCAGCGCCACTAAATCATAGCTGCCCGCCACCGAGAAAACCTCCGTGACACCTTGCATTGCCGCTAGTTTCTCACCGACTTCGGTTGCTTTACCACGCGCGACATTCATCAATACTATCGTTGATACCATTGGTCTTTTCTCCCTATTAATAAAAGCTAGCTTGATTATGGACTAGCTACCGGTGAATTTAAACCTTATTAGTGTCCATCCAGAAACAGATGTTACTGCACAGCGTCCCACTGACTCGATCTATTACGATTTGATATCGTTATTTGCAGTTAATGTTGATTAAAATTGTAGCGCCAGGGTATGTGTGTCGATAAGTTCAGTGTCTTTGAAAATCCGTAAATAATGCATGATTGTGACGCTAATGGATAAGTCCTGACTGTTTCATTCTTTTAGTATCAAAATACAATTTATTGATGACTAGAAAGTGTTTGCGCTATTTAGCGGTCAATTAACCCAGAAACTCAGGCCACTAGCAAAATAGTGGCCTCAAAATCAGTATTGCTGTCAGTCAGTTGACAGTGCGGAGTGTAAAAGATGGCAAAATTTCCCAACAGTGCAAAGGTCGTTATCATCGGGCAGGGCGGTATCGTCGGCGCCTCAGTGGTTCATCATCTGATCGAGAGAGGTTGGGATAACATAGTGGGCATTGATAAATCTGCGATACCCACTGACATCGGCTCTACCGCTCATGCCTCGGATTTTTGTTATAATACCGCCCATGATCAAATGACCATATTTACTACTAAATACAGTATTGATTTTTTCGAAAAGCGGGGTAATTATGAACGCATCGGTGGGATAGAAGTTGCTCGTAAAGGTGATTCTGCCCGCATGGATGAGCTCAAGCGTCGGGTTACCTCCGGTAAGGCATTTGGCAATAATGTGCGCATGATGAGCACGGCTGAAGCGAAACAGAAGTTCCCACTACTAGAAGAAGACATCATTCAGGGAGCGCTCTGGGATCCAGATGCGGGTTTAGTGATTCCTCGATCGCAAACGGTGGCGGGTGATTTAGTGGATGAGGCGGTCGCCTCTGGCAAGTTGCAAATTTTTGCCAACACCTCCTGTACCGGCTTAAAAATAGAAAATGGGCGCATTAAAGGCGTGGAGACTGAACGGGGTTATATCGAGGCGGATTATGTGGTGGTTTGTGCCGGTCTCTGGGGGCGCTTAATTGCCGAGATGGCCGGTGAAGATCTACCGGTCATGCCGGTCGATCACCCGTTAACCTTTTTTAAAGGTTTCGATACTTTTGCCAACACGGGTAAAGAAATTGGCTATCCACTGCTGCGAGATCAGGGAAACTCGGCTTATCTGCGCGATACTGGTGATCCAAAGACGGCCGAGGGCGGGCAGATAGAGTGGGGTTATTACGAGGAGAAAGAGCCGCGCATGTGTCACCCACGGGATATCTTAGAAAAACAATTTGCCCGGTTATCACCCTCCCAGCGTGACTTAGATCTTGAAGAGGTGATCGAACCACTAGAGCGCGCTATTGAGCTGACGCCAATATTGGGCGAACTGGGTTACGATGATAAATATTCGTTCAATGGTTTATTGCAAGTGACAGCCGATGGCGGCCCCTCGATTGGTGAATCCGCCAATGTACGTGGTCTTTGGTATGGCGTGTCGGTGTGGGTGAAAGACGGCCCGGGAACCGGCAAGGTAATCGCCGATTGGATGACCGATGGTCGCACCCAGTTTGATCACTCTAGTATCGATGTGGCACGCGCCTATCCGTTCCAGTGTGAAGAGCAGTATATCCATGATCGGTGTTATGAGTCGGCCTTTAAAATTTACAATCCACCGGTACACAATCGCGAGCCCTACACCGCCGCGCGCGGTAAATTTCGCAGTCCATTCTGGGAGCGGGAAAAGGAGTTAGGCGGCTACTTTATGGAGCTATGTGGCTGGGAGCGCGCTCACGGCTATGCCAGCAATGAGCACCTGCTAGAAGAGTACGGCGATAAAATACCGGTGCGAGAAGCCGAGTGGGACAGTCGTCACTTCTTTCGTGTCTCCAACGCTGAACACTTAAAGATGACTGAAGACGTTGGCATGATCAATCTCTCTCACTTCGCCATCATCGATGTCACAGGCCCCGATGCAGCAGCTCTGATGGAGTTCGCCTGTGTGGCTAAAGTGGGCGGTGATACGCCAATCGGTAAAGGTGTTTATACTCACTTCCTCAATGATGTCGGTGGGGTGCGAGCTGATTTAACGGTATTGCGTCTGGGTGAAAATCACTATCGCTTTATCGATGGTGCCGATGCGGGCCACCGCGACTTAGTGTGGATCAAACGCATGGCACAAGACTTTGGCTTCGACGCACAAGTCACTAATCGTACCACTGACTATGGTTGTCTCGGGGTTTGGGGACCGAATGCACGTGCCACCTTGGAAAAAATTGTCGATGATCCATCCTCCCTCAGCTTGGAAAACTACCCATTTGCCGCGGTTAAAGACATCGTTATCAATGGTATTACCTACATGGGTTTTCGGATATCTTATGTGGGCGAACAGGGCTGGGAAATTCACTTTGAAATGAAAGATGGCCTGGCGTTGTGGGATGCTCTTTACGCGTTAGGTGTTACCCCCGTGGGTATCGAAACTTACGCTAATAGCCGTCGTCTGGAAAAGAGTCTGCGCCTACAAAATGCCGATATCTTAACTGAGTACAACTTGCTGGAGGTCGACCTGGCGCGTAAAATAGTCAAGAAGGCGGATTTCTACGGCAAAGAGGCTTACGTTGCACATCGCGCCCGTGAGCATCAGCCAGCTTATCTCTGTACGTTAACCATGAACGATAACATCGACTCCAACGGGGTGGCTCGCTACCCGGTGGGTAACTGTCCGATTTTAGATCCTGTAACGGGTGAGACCTTGATCGACTCTGAAGGTCGTCGCTCATACACAACTAGTATCGTTTTTGGACCTACTATCGGCAAAAATATTGCCTTGGCATATCTGCCTTATGAGTATTGTCAGAAGGGTCGCGAGTTAGCCATGGAATACTTTGGCGATACCTACACAGTCACCGTGCAAGCGGTAGGTTACGAGGCGCTTTACGATCCTGAGAATGGCAAGCCAAGATCTTAATTATCCCGATTGATGCATAAATAAAGCCGGTGACTCACCGGCTTTTTTCTGCCTGGTTATCGAGATTAAAGTGATAATAGTAAGTTTCACCGACTATATTTTTTGGCCGTATAAAACCCATTTTCAATAACAGCCGATTAGAACTGATATTATCTGCCGCGACACCGGCGATCAGTTTATGCCATGGTCGCTGTTGCTGTGCCCACTTGATAAAACCAGCTAAGACTTCTGTGGCAAAACCTTTTCTCCAGTGTTGCTCTCCAAGTACATAGCCAATGTGGACGTTATGTTGATCGCCAATAGAGAGAAAAATATAACCGATGAACTGTCCGGTCGCGGTGTTTTTAACCAGCAACATACGGCCGTCACTTAACATTCTTTTGTACCAGAGAGCTGCAGCCGAGAGCGTGCTGATTTGTTTAAAGTGATCGGGTAATTGTTCGACCACCGCGGTCGTGAGAATGGCCATCGCAGCGCTCAATAACTGCTGTTTACAGTAGGACTCTAGGGGGGAAGATAGCTCAAAAACGGCTAAATTTGCAGTGCTAAAACGCGCTAACATAAAGGGGCCTAATATGACAAAGGTAATGGCACAATTGCGTAGCGTACATAGTACAGCAGTGCCGCGGTGAATAGCGCTAAACAATTAGAGATTATCCCTACATCTAGCCATCAACCAGTCTATCAGCCCCACAGTAAGTAAATAGAAAAGCACGCTGGTTGTTGTCGCTGCTGCGAATTTGACCCATCTTATTCAGTAATGGAGAAGGTCAATAAAGCTAACAATCGAGCTAAGATAAAAGCTGCCAGGCACACCGCAGTCAGTTGATCTTTGCCTGGTAGCTGAATTGTTTTTATGCGCGAGAGAACCATAGAACCCCGCCATCAATAACTTGCCCACTTTGTCATTCACCTATTTGATTAATCAAATTCTTTTTGCTAGCGATGCCGCTCATGTCATATTGTCACTTTAGCGAGAGTGGGGACAGAGAGCGGCGTAGCTCGGGTAAAACAATGATACTGCAACGATTCAGACGGTGTTATTGGGCCTCAAACAAATAGCTGAACGGGTATTTTTGGCTTGTCTTGGTCTCTCTCGCTACGTTATGCTGAGACGCTCAAAGCGTGTAAAAGCAGAGATTTAATTTCAGATAGAGATCATATAGTATATGTCGTTGCCACTAATTACCCATCCGCACTACAGCTATGACTTTAGCCAGAAACATCGTTTTCCGATGCAAAAGTTCCGTTTATTGCACCAATATTTAATCGAGCAGGGTATTGCTGGCGCCGATAATACCTATCGCCCAGCGCGGGCGAAGATGGCATTGCTCGAGCGGGCGCACTGTCCTCAATATTTAGCGCGTTTTGTGAACAATAGACAAGACCAGCAAGAGTTGCGACGCATGGGTTTGCCCTGGAGCGAGGCTTTAGTCAAACGCACCTTGATTTCCCCCGTGGGCACCTTGTTAACTTGTCAATTGGCGTTAAAGCATTCAATCGCCTGTCATCTGGCAGGGGGCACCCACCACGCCCACTATGATTTTGCCTCGGGTTATTGCATTTTGAATGACTTGGCGATTGCAGCGAACAGTCTATTGGCACAGGGGTTAGTCAAAAGCGTGCTGATATTTGATCTAGATGTGCATCAAGGGGATGGCACGGCGCGGATTTTACAGGGGCAAAAGCAGGTATTTACCTGCTCAGTACACTGTGAAAAAAACTTTCCGGCGCGTAAAGCCCAAAGTGATTTAGACATTAATATACCGGTTGGCACCCATACCGAACAGTATTTGCAAATGATGGCGCAGGGTTTTGAACAGGCAATTGCACTCAGTCAGCCAGATTTAGTGATCTATGATGCAGGTGTTGATATTTATACTGATGACCCACTGGGACTCATCAATGTATGCGAAGCGGGGATTAGACAGCGTGACCGTTATGTATTACAGCGCTGTCTGGCACTTAATATTCCGGTGGCAACGGTCATTGGTGGAGGCTATGATAAAAATGAGCGAGCCCTGGCAATGCGTCACGCAATTGTTGTCGAGGAAGCCCATAAACTGTGGTTACAACGTTAACCCAGATACGGCATGCAATGCTGTGATGATATGTGATGATAGTGCCGATAGTTGTTTTTACAGATTTTGTTGCGATTGAATGCCCTATTGGTGCCTCCCCTGAATACGCAACAAAAGGCGGTAACATCAAGTGGCAAACGAGTGCACAAGCTATTAGGTGCAATCTTCAGCTTAGCTAAAATAATGCTAGCAACTAGACTTACTTTAACCCTTTGCTGGGCTGAACAGACTCAGCTTCACCGTCCAGCGACTCTGCCGTCACTACTCTATTTCGACCTTGATGCTTAGCCGCATAGAGGGCCAGATCGGCTTTTTTAATTAAGTTAGTCAACGTCTCATTGCCATTGAGGGAGGCGATACCAGAGCTAACGGTAATAGAGAGCGTAGCATCGGGGGTTTTAAATTTAGTCTGGGCTACTTTCTCTCCAAATACCTCGAGTAACTCAGTACAGAACTGCATCGTGCTGTTGTTGAAAATGACAATAAATTCTTCCCCACCATAACGCGCCACGGTAAAATCCCGAAAAGTATGTTTAAGTAAGCCAGAGATTTGAATTAAAATCGCATCGCCACTGTCGTGACCATAATTGTCGTTAATTTTTTTAAAATAATCGATATCAATGAGAGCGACGGTGAGTGAAGGTTGATCAGCGGTGACTTGTCGATAGAGTTGCTTGGCGACACTGAAGAAATAGCGGCGATTGTGCAGCTTGGTTAAATAATCTTGATTGGCGGCATCAGTGATTTTTTGGATCAGTTTAATTTCTTCCATGGTTTTTAAAATGCGCCACTGAAACTCTTCATGGATAAAAGGCGTGACCAAAAAGTCGTTGGCGCCATTCTTAATAAATTGAGCGGAGAGGGTCGGGTCATTTGAGGAAGATAAACCAATGATAGGAAAGCTTTCTCTAGGGCGAGTTTTTCGAATATTGCGGATGAGTTCAATGCCATCCATTTTCGGCATATTAAAATCAGTGATTAGCAACCCTATATCAGCATTGTGGTTTATGGCATGTAGCGCGTCGATACCGTTGACTACTTCTATTACCTTAAACAACATCTTTTCTAGTTGCTTGCGAATATGTTGGCGCAACATGGTTGAATCATCAGCCAGTAACACGGTCACTTTACGATTATAATGTATCTGATTAGCCAGTTTAAGTGCATGAAAATAAGAGTCTTTGTTTTCTTTAAAAATATAATCTAGCACGCCTTTTTCCAGCATTTTCTGTCTTTTCTGCTCGTCTAGTGAGGCGGTTAAAACAATAGTAGCGATCCCTGAACGGCGCAAAAGATCGACAATTTCACCGTTTGGGGCATCGGGTAAATGTAAATCTGCCAAAGCTAAATAATAATCATTGCATGAGATTAGCCGCTCGGCCTCCCCTTGGGTTGCGGCTATATCAAACATACAATCAAGCTCAATGCCCGCGACATGTTTGATGATGTTTTGCATCATGGTGCTGTCTTCAATAATCAGTAATTTTAACATCTCGCCTCTAATGTGGATCGAACAAATACCATAATAAGCATTAATTATAGTACAAAAATAATAACTTGCTGCTATAGAGGATGATTTTTGAAAGCCTATTAATAGCAAAAAATCATGCTTAATTAACCGCCATAATAAATACTAATAATAAATAGATAAGTGCTATGTGTCTAATAAGACATTTGTTTTTTTGTATATTGTCTATCCTTGATATTTTCAAGGGGCGGATAATATGTTTCTGGGTGTGATAATTCGTGTCGCTTTCGCGCATTTTATTGTCGCTACAATGTCAGCATCAACAGGCTGAGAATCATAATCTAATTGAGTAATAAACCCCCAATAAAAGATGAGATAGGCGCAGCTTACATCATTAGGGGGCGATTCCTCGCCCTGTTGGGCGTGCGCTATTTATAACCGAAGGTAACTAGAATATCCCGCTTCACCAAGTGGAGGCTCGACCAGTGAACGGGCCTATCCCAGGGATCTTTATTAAAGATGATTAGGATGCTGTCAATGTCAGATGAAAACTATGCAGAAGATGATTTAGATCTCTCGACTCTGGATGATGATGAGTTAGTAGAGCAAATGTTCGATGATCTCTATGACGGTATGGCCGATGAAATTATTGAGGGGACCAATATTCTACTGTCTCGTGGCTGGGCAGCGGATAGAGTACTTAACGATGCTCTAGTTGCCGGGATGGCAATTGTCGGAGTTGATTTTCGCGATGGCATTTTATTTGTTCCCGAGGTGTTGAGCGCCGCCGGTGCAATGAAAGCGGGTATGAAGATTCTGCGGCCGCTACTGGCAGAAACTGGCGTTGAGGCCGTCGGGAAAATGGTGATAGGCACCGTTAAGGGCGATATTCACGATATCGGCAAAAATTTAGTGGCCATGATGATGGAAGGTGCCGGTTTTGAAGTGATTGATTTAGGGATTAATATTTCTGTAGAAAAATATCTAGCGGCACTTGAAGAGCACCAACCTGACATACTGGGTATGTCGGCATTATTGACCACCACCATGCCCTATATGAAAGTGGTGATTGATACCATGAAAGAGCAGGGCATTCGCGAAGACTATATCGTGTTAGTGGGAGGCGCGCCTCTCAATCAAGAATTTGGTGATGCGGTAGGTGCGGATGGTTATTGTCGAGATGCGGCGATCACCGTTGATATGGCGAAAGAGATGATCGCCAAGAAACGCGCAGCATAACCCTGGAGCGCGTTATGAGAAACAGCCAAGCCACCCTAGACAGTGCCCCAACAGCGGTTATTATTTGCTGTTCTGCGCTAATGCGTGAAATAAATGCGCTCAGCCAGGTGAATGGCTGGCAGCATATTGAGGTGCAATGCATTAGTGCTGAACTACATAACTATCCCGATAAGATAACCGCTGCGGTGAAAACCTTAATTGATCAGGCAAAAGCTCGGGGGCTAGCCGTTTTTGTCGCCTATGCAGATTGTGGCACGGGTGGCCTATTAGATGTGATGCTAGAGGCCGAGCAAGTAGAGCGAATTCCCGGGGCACACTGCTATGAGTTTTATTTGGGGGCCAAGCGTTTCGATGCCTACCATCAAGCCGAACTAGGTACTTTTTATCTCACTGATTTTTTGGTGCGCCACTTTGATCGCCTGGTGATAAGGGGACTGGGGTTAGATAAAAAACCTGAACTCGAGCCCCTCTATTTTGGGAATTACCGCAAGCTGGTCTACATTGCCCAATCCCATGATCAAAAACTGCAACAAGGTGCACGCAGAGCCGCTGCACGATTGGGGTTGCAGTACCACTATCACTTTTCCGGTAGCGGGGACTTAGGGCAATCACTGAGAAACTTTAATCAGCAGATCGCCGTGCAACTGGTGTAATGAGGAGGAGGCAATAGATGTACAAAGTACGACGCTGGGTAGTACGGCACTCGCAAGCTTTCGAAACTATTTATAACTGGCTCGAACAGGGGTTAGTTAAATTGCATCCGGTTATGCAAAAAATTGGCTATCAGCGTTTGGAAAAACCAGTCGCCATTTTTGAAAAACTCTGTAAGGGACTGTTGTTTGATTGCAAAATGTGCGGTGATTGTGCGCTCAGTGCCACAGGTATGTCTTGCTCGATGAACTGCCCTAAAAATATTCGTAACGGCCCCTGCGGCGGAGTGCGACAAAATGGCAACTGTGAAGTGCAGCCCGAGATGCGCTGTGTGTGGATGGATGCATGGCAGGGCAGCCAAAGTATGCGTGCTGGCAAGCAGATACACGCCGTGCAATTGCCCGTTGATCATACTTTACAGGGTAGTTCTGCTTGGTTGCGAAAAGTGCGAGAAGTAGTGGTTAAGCAGGAGCAATCAAGTAAATGATCTTTCACGATGAGCCCACTCCCGGGGAAATGCTGCCTATCTTAGAGGGGCATACTTCAGCGGGGCGATTAGAGCGCGTACTGCGGGCGGGGCTGTTTGCGGTGACCTCTGAGTTATCGCCGCCCGACTCCGCCGATCCGCAGGAGGTATACGATAGAGCCCAGATTTTTGATGGTTTTGTCGATGGCATGAACGCCACCGATGGTTCTGGAGCCAATTGCCATATGTCGAGTGTGGGTATGTGTGCGCTATTAACCCGGATTGGCTATGCGCCCATCATGCAAATTTCCTGTCGTGATAGAAATCGTATTGCCATTCAGGGAGATGTGCTGGGCGGGGCGGCGATGGGTGTCACAAACATGCTCTGCCTCACAGGAGATGGGGTACAGGCGGGTGATCACCCCCAGGCCAAAGCGGTGTTTGATTTAGATTGCATGTCGCTGCTTGAAACCATACGAGGCATGCGTGATAAAGGAGAATTTCTCAGTGGGCGCCGGATCAGTACCCCGCCCAAGGTCTTTTTGGGTGCGGCCTCTAATCCCTTTGCACCGCCCCATGACTTTAGGCCCTATCGATTGGCGAAAAAGATCGCCGCGGGCGCGCAGTTTATTCAGACTAATTACTGCTTTGATGTGCCGCGCTTTAAAGAATTTATGGCCCGCTCTAGAGATTTAGGCCTGTTGGAAAAGGTATTTATACTGCCCGGCGTAGGGCCAATGGCCTCGGCTAAAACAGCCACTTGGATCCGCAATAATGTCCCGGGCATACACATTCCCGATACGGTCATTACCCGTTTAGCGGGGGCTAAAGATCAAAAAAGAGAGGGCCAGAAGCTCTGTGTTGAATTAATTCAACAGCTCAGTGAAATAGAGGGAGTTAGCGGTATTCATGTTATGGCCTATCGCCAGGAAGAGGCGGTGGCAGACATCATTAAATGCTCTGGGGTGTTACAGGGGCGTACTCCCTGGTATCCGGGACGCGACCAGCAACGCTTGCAAGAGAGTTATAAAACATGACAGATACAGTATTAAGTTCCGCCACTAAAGAGACCGTGATTGGCTTTGACCGCCCCTTCGTTATTATAGGCGAGCGCATCAATCCGACCGGGCGAAAATTATTAGCCGCCGAGATGAAAGTGGGTGATTACTCGAGGGTCAAGGCTGATACGCTGGCGCAAATTGCCGCAGGGGCACAGATTTTAGACGTTAATGCTGGTATTCCGCTGGCGGATGAGCCGAAAATACTGGCGGAAGTGATCCAGCTTATTCAGTCAATTACCGATATACCGCTGTGCATTGACTCGTCCATTGTCGAGGCACTAGAGGCTGGTTTATCCGTCTATAAAGGTAAGGCGCTGGTAAACTCTGTGACCGGAGAAGACGAGCAAATGGAGCGGGTGTTGCCGCTGGTGAAAAAATACGGGGCGGCTGTGGTGGCTATTTCCAATGATGAAACGGGCATATCTCAAGACCCTGATGTGCGCTTTGCAGTGGCTAAGAAAATAGTCGAGCGCGCCTCAGATTACGGAATTGCCGCCTGCGATGTGGTGGTAGATCCGCTGGTCATGCCCATCGGCGCAATTAACACCTCGGGATTGCAAGTGATGAAGCTGGTGCATCGTTTGCGCACTGAACTCAAGGTAAATACCACCTGCGGCGCTTCTAATATCAGTTTTGGTCTGCCCAATCGCAATGGCTTTAATGCGGCGTTTTTAAGTATGGCCATCGCCTCGGGTATGACTTCTGCCATCACCAACCCCCTACACCAAGAAGTCATTGCCGCCACCTTAGGTGCCGATGTGATGATGGGACGCGACCCCGATTGCGCCAATTGGATCAAGCGTTTTCGCGATCCCAACGTCGAGGGCGCAAGAGGTGCCCGCCGTGGGAGTCGCAGACGTCGTGCCTAATGCTCAAGTGCAAAAAAAATTGGCGGCGGTGGTCTTCACCCCCAGCGGCCTGCGCGGGGAGTTCCCGATCGGCACCTCTGTACTGCAGGCGGCCCAGCGATTAGGTGTGGATCTCGAATCTAGCTGCGGTGGACGCGGGATTTGCAGTCGCTGTATTGTCACCCCCAGTATCGGTGAATTTCCCAAGCACCATATTCACTCGCGCGCCGAGCATTTATCATCGATTAGCGAGCTGGAACAGAGTAATAAAAAACTGGATCTAGGCCGTGGACAGCGCTTGAGTTGCAGTAGCCAGATCCGCGGTGATTTAGTGATAGATGTCCCCAGTAGCTCCCAGTTACACCGTCAGCATATCGCCAAGGAGGCGGCACCGCTAGAATTGCTTATCGATCCCAATGTTAAGCTCTACACCTTGAGTGTGGCAGAGCCTGATATAGATGATCCCAGCTCGGATTTACGCAAGCTACACAGCCAGTTTTTTGAGCGTTATCAGATTCAACTTGATCACTGTGAATTATCGGTTATGCAACAGTTGCAGCCCGCCCTGACCAAGGGCCAGCGCGAAATTACCTTAGCGCTGTACTTTGCCGATACGCCAGAGACAGAGCAAGGTGAGCGCGCCGATATTATCGGTGTCTGGCCCGGGGTTAAAATGGGCTTGTATGGCTTGGCGATAGATTTGGGATCGACCACTATCGCGGCACATTTATGTGAGTTGAGCAGTGGCAAGGTATTGGCCAGTGCCGCACTGATGAATCCGCAGATACGCTTTGGCGAAGATCTGATGAGCCGAGTCTCCTACGTGATGATGAACCCCGGCGGAGATAGCCAAATGTGCAAAGTGGTGCGTGAGGCCTTTGTCAGCCTCGCTGGGGATACCGCCAAAAAAGCCGGCATTGCCATCACCGATATTATCGATATGACCATTGTCTGCAACCCTATTATGCACCACTTGTTACTGGGTATAGATCCCACCCCGCTGGGGACCGCGCCCTTCGCCCTCACCACAGACTTAGCAGTGCGTTTAAAAACCGCTGAATTAGACATCCCACTGCATCAAAATGCACGGGTTTTTATCTTGCCTTGTCTCGCCGGGCATATCGGGGCGGATACCGCCGGCATGATACTGGCCGAGCGGCCTGATTTAGAGGATAGCGTTACCCTGCTGGTGGATATAGGCACCAACGCTGAAATTGTGCTGGGTAATAAACAGCGTTTGTTAGCGGCCTCTAGCCCCACTGGGCCAGCCTTTGAAGGGGCGCAAATTAGCTGTGGTCAACGAGCGGCCGTCGGCGCGATTGAACGGGTGCGCATCAACCCACAAACCTTAGCACCAAGATTTAAAATTATCGGTTGTGATCTCTGGTCAGATGATGCAGATTTTGCGGCGCGTACCAAGAGAATACAGATCAGCGGTGTGTGTGGATCGGGCATTATCGAGGTCATTGGTGAGTTGTTTTTAGCGGGGGTGATTAACAGTGATGGGGTGATAGTAGCCCCTGATGCGCAACACAGTGAGCGAGTGATTGCGCAAGAGCGCACCTATAGTTATGTGCTGCACGATGGCGAAAAACCATTGCTAATTACCCAAAATGATGTGCGTGCTATCCAATTAGCCAAGGCGGCGCTCTACGCCGGTATTCGCCTGTTAATGGATCATATGCAAGTCGATAAATTAGGTCGGATTGCTTTAGCCGGTGCCTTTGGCAGCCACATCGATGTGAAGTATGCGATGTTACTGGGCTTGATTCCCGATTGTGACTTATCGCTGGTGAATCCAGTGGGTAATGCGGCGGGGACGGGGGCGCGCATCGCCCTGTTAAATAGAGGCAAGCGCGCTAAAATTTGTAGTTTGTTGCGGCAGGTAGAAAAAGTTGAAACAGCGACAGAGGCGGCTTTTCAAGATCACTTTGTCGCCGCCATGGCGCTGCCGCATTTAACCGATGAGTTTGTCGAACTCTCCAAAGTATTAACCTTACCCCCGCGAAAGGCCCCTGCAAACAAGACCCGTGGGGCGAGATCGAGGGCGCGTCGGCGCGCGCGGGACAGCTAAGAATTAATTCAAACTATCCAGCTTTTGCTGGCGTTCTTCCCGTGGCGGGATACCGAAGAAATCGCGATAGCATTTACTGAAATGTGGCGGCGAGACAAAACCACAGGCCAGTGATACATCTATCACCGACTTTCCGGTTTGCAGCAATAGCCGCCGCGCACAAGTCAGTCGAAGGTTCATATAATAGCGGGTGGGAACCGAGTGTAAATACTTTTGAAACAGGCGCTCTAATTGACGCCTGGAGACACCCACTAGAGCCGCTAATTCATCGATACTCATCGGCTCTTCAATATTTGCCTCCATCAAAGTGATAGTTTCAATCAACTTAGGTTGGCTAGCGCCAAGATACTGCTGCAGTGGGGTACGTTGCCTATCGTGTTGACCACGAATTCTATCGCACATAAATTGCTCGGAGATATTGGCCGATAGTTTGCCGCCGTAGGTATCGGTAATCAGTTTCAGCATCATATCTAAAGGGGCGCTGCCCCCGGCACAGGTATAGCGATCACGGTCTATTTCATAGAGTTCGTCGCTCACATTTACCTTGGGAAACTCCTCGCGCATACTGTGCATGTTTTCCCAGTGGATAGTGCAGCGATAACCATCGAGCAAACCGGCGCGTGCCAGCAAATAAGTGCCAGTACAGAGGCCGCCTAACTTTATTTTTTGCCGATCAAACTTGCACAGTGCCGCCTGCAGTTTTTTATTGTAGACCCCATCAACTTCAACACCGGCGCAGATAAACAGCATATCCAGTGCCTCAATAGTATCGACACTGGCATCGGGTGATACCATTAAACCGTTACTGGCAGACACCGCCTGGCCATCTAAGGTGATGACTGGCCATTCATAGAGTGGTAATTGAGAGAGGCGGTTAGCCATCCGCAGTGGTTCGATCGCCGAACTCATGGCGATCATAGAATATTTTTCGACCAGTAAAAAGCCGAATCTTATAGGTTTGTTGTCTGTCATCAGTGCTCGTTACTCTTGGCAAAAAGTAGCTTTATAGGATTATATTTATGGTAATCAAAGTACCATAAATATAGTCGAAAATGATATTTTTGTTTGAAAAATGCCAGCGTCGCGCAAACTAAAAATGCCCGGTGATCAACCGGGCATTTTCAGAGAAAAGTATCTGCAGAAAATACTTAATTAGGCGATGTTTGAATCGGGGAAAGAGCCCTTGCGCTCATTCATATATTCAAGCAGCGCAGCATCGATAGCAGGGTCTAATGGGGGGGCTTGGTAGTTTGCTAACATCTTCTTCCACAGAGCATTAGCGCGCTGTTCATGGGTCAAACTGCCATCGGCTTCCCACTGCTCAAAGCTGTTATTATCCGCCAGAGAGGAGCGAAAAAAGGCAGTTTTAAAATTGGCTTTAGTATGGGCACAACCGAGGAAGTGATTACCTGGGCCCACCTCGGCAATCGCATCCATCGCCTGACCATTTTCAGACAGGTCAACCCCCTTGAGCAGGGTGGCCATCATCGCCGCTAAATCGGTATCCATGACAAATTTTTCATAGCCCATTACTAGGCCTCCCTCCTGCCAACCAGCGGTGTGTAAAACGAAATTGACTCCGCCCAATACCGTGGGGAGTAGCGTGTTAGCCGCTTCATTAGCCGCCTGTGCATCGGGTAATTTGGCGCCACAAAAACTACCACCCGATCTAAAGGGTACTCTTAAGCGCCGTGCGAGAGCCGCCATAATATAGAGCACTAAGGCAGGTTCTGGGGTACCAAAAGTCGGTGCGCCCGATTGCATCGAAATAGAGCTGGCAAAGCTACCCATCACCACCGGAGCGCCTGGATTAACCAATTGCACAAATGCCATGCCGGCTAGAGTTTCCGCCAGAGACTGTGCAGCAGTGCCCGCCACTGTTACCGGAGACATGGCACCCGCCAAGATAAAGGGGGTGATAATAGTCGCCTGATTGTTGCGGGCGTAGACTTTGGCAGCACCTAACATCGTATCGTCAAAGGTCATTGGTGAGTTGGCATTGATCAGGCTGATCAACACTGTTTTAGGTTTGCCAGTTAGGGGGTCTAAATAATTATCACCGAACAGTATTTTACACATGTCCACCGAATCTTGAGCTCTCTCTGGCGCCGTTACTGAACCCATGAAAGGTTTGTCGGAGTATTTTATATGTGAGTAGAGCATATCAAAGTGACGTTTGTTGACGGGTAGGTCAACTGGCTCACAGATAGTCCCGCCCGAGTGGTGCAGGCTGTCGGACATATAGGCAAGTTTGATAAAATTTTGAAAATCTTCAATGGTGGCGTAGCGTCTACCCTTATCCATATCGTAGACAAAAGGGCTGCCGTAGGCGGGGGCAAAAACCGTATTTTTACCGCCTATTTCAATGTTGCGCAGCGGGTTGCGGGCGTGTTGGGTAAATTGTTCAGGGGCTGAGTCTTGAATCAGTTTTCGACATAAACCGCGCGGAAATTTCACCAATTGGCCCTGCACTTCAGCACCGGCATCGCGCCACAGTTGTAGTGCTTCCTCATCGTCTCTAAATTCAATCCCGACTTCGGCTAATATGGTGTCGGCATTTTTTTCAATCAGCGCCAAACCGTCCTCATCTAACACTTCATAATAGGGAATTTTCCGTGTGAGGTAGGGGACAATCGGCGTAATTTCTGCCGCCGCTTTAGCCTGACGGCCAGCGCGACCTCCTCTGCCACGGCGTGTCTTACTAGGGGGTGCTGAATCGCTCATCGTTGATACTCCTAAAGAAAAAAGCGCGGTGGCAATCAATACAGCACTTTTAGATTTGTACATAAGTATTAAGAGTATGGAAGGGCTAGCTGGCAGCGACTGCTCTATGAGCGACATTGAACGGTTTCAACGCGTCATAAAAAGAGTGAGTAGTGAGGTTTGATGAATAAAATATAGAGTGCTAAGGCAGTGCGGTATTCAATCAAAAAAACCGCGAGACAACTAGCGACGCTTTCATCTGGGTTTGGCATGCATTGCCTAGCGTAGTTAGCGGTTGGTAAAGCCAGAGTGGCAAATGCTGTCTGCTGACAAAATGAGCCACTGCTGACCGGCAGTGGTTTGGTTTTTGCATCTCTACTATTGAAACATTAATGGATTGCATAGCTTGGAAAAACCTGCAACGGGCAGTTAAATCCTCTCCATCAGCTCCCTCTCAGTACATGAAGTGTATGAAAATTGGCATGAATTGCAAAGTCATTGGCCTCAATTGGGGCGCCAATTATTACCCACAAAGTAAAATATCACTAGCAACCCTAAGAGATAAAAGTAGAGGCTAAAACAAACGGCAATAACCCGACGCAATCATGTCTTGGCTGAACCCATCAAGGTTGATGCAGAGCATTTTACAAAGTCTATTGGTCATTATGCAAAACGGCGGTGAAACTCTCTTAACATTGACGCTCAAGATCAAGGGACTAGTGAGTGTACAACAGTAGCCGCTGTAGCGCCTGAATTAGACATCCTCAGCTGGCTTGCAGTGCTTTTACAGCATCTAAAACGCAGCTTAGAGCTCAGAGAAGATGGCAAATGCAGTCAGTCAATACCACTGTGGAACGGGTAGTTTAGGTCATCTTTGTATTTTACAAAATCAGGGGTTAATGGCTGATTAATAACCGCTAAAGCGTTATCGGCAGCAAGAGCATCAA
>JABSRA010000005.1 GCA_013215445.1 Oceanospirillaceae bacterium | reverse complement strand
CTAGCACAACAATAAAAACCCCAGCTTTTTCTTTGCCGAAAGCAAGAAACCACGTCAGATGTTAGCCATTGGTGTTCAAAGTCACACCTATAATTATACCCCCTTATAGTTCCAAGGCAGCCATTGCTCTGGATTGGCCCTAACTTTTTCGCTATTTCTCTGCACATCATTAAAGTAGGTAAACACGTTAGTGCCTGAGTGATGAGCGGTGGCGATCAAACTCGTAATAACATCAGCAATGGATGCTCCGGCCAGTGTTTTAAAGAAATAGGCATTCTTCCGGCCACGGGCAATGAGTTTTAGCTGTCCTTCCATCTTATTATTGTCAAGCAATGCGCCTTCGATATGACAGAAAGCCGCGAGACCTTTGTAGTGTTTCACAAAATAACGGGCAGCACGACCTAAACCGCCATTTTCTTCGGCGTCCTCACCTGTCAAATAATCGTTGCACCAGGCGAGAATTTTTTCCATAACAGGTAATGAGTGCTCTCGGTGATAAAGAAGTCGTTCACTTTTGGTTAACGTCTTCTCATTAACAATGTCTTCGTTAATCCATATATTTTTGTAAAGTTTTAATACATAATCAACCTCCTTAGGAAATGAACTCAACACATCAATAAAGCCACGCCGACCGTGCGCATTGCAATTCGACATGTTAAAATCGCTAATGACGGAGGGCCGATTACTTGACAGCGCATCACACATAATGGTTGGAGGAATTAATCCTGGTGATCTATTTTCGAGAATCTCATCGATAAATTCACCGCTGTGACCAATATTCGTTTTATAAAGAATGACATTGTCATCGCCTGTCAAATTCGCAATCATGCCCGAGGTGTAAATACCCGATCGCATTCGCATTTTGTCACTGTTGCGCCGTTTCTTTTCAATCGGCTTCTGGTCGAGAATCCGATTGGTAGTATCGTCGATTTGATAACCTTGCGCATCAGCGGCGACCTTTAACATTAGTTCAAACACTGGAAATAGATCATTACCAAGGTATTCACATTGATCAAAGATCGTTGATGCCGTAATGGATACGCCTAACAGTTCTTGCACAGAGCTTTGTCTGAAAAACGGATTACCGGCAAAGTATTTATTAATCGCCATTAATGATCGAGCTGAAAATCCGTATTTCTGATCGCTACCACCATCTGCCTTCACAGAAGCGGGTAACTCAGCCGTTACGAAAAGGCCACAGGTATTACATCGCACTTTTTCAGAGAGGTGATGCATGGGTACAAAAGGACTATTCCCCGTTATTCTGAGCAGAGAAGCCGGCTCAACCTTATTGAACTTACCTCGCTGGCAACTCCTACAAGAATCGCCCTTTTTAATATCCGTTAAAGCATGATGAACGACAAGCGGTTTAATCTTTGGCTTGGGTGCTTTCTTTTTACTGTTACGAGCCCTTTTTTTATCAGCGCGATTTTTTGCGTTAACTTCCTGGTTCGCGGCGTCTTCTGCATCACGATTCTCTTGCGCTTCAGTTTCAGTTTTTTTACTTTTATGTTTTTCCGATGATTTTATCATCCCTAGAAGTTTTTTGAGTTTATGCAAGGTAATATCTTTGTCAGCCATTTTTTCTTGTAAAATGGACAGCGTCGACAAAGCATCGAGAATAAGCTGATTATCTTCGGCACTTAGCGTAAAATTATATTCTCGTGCCTCGGTGATGCGTTCAACTAATTCTTCTAAAGAATTAGCGGTGATATCGTTAACAGTCTGACTCACAAGTTTTCCTTAATACGTTGAGCAATGAAGGATACGGGTATTGAGAAAATTTTCAACCTATTCAGGTTAATAAGGAATATTTTCTCTATTATGGAACCGCTTTTTGTATTGGGTGCTTGCCCCACAGAAGTCGTTGTAGGTGTTTCGCCTCAACAGCAGTCATGGGTTGCTGCCCAGTTGGCCAACCTTTAAACTTACCTTTTGAAAGGCGCTTAGTACTGATAAAATACCCGTTGGTATCGTAGGAAAGAATTCGGATCATCGTTTTGCTGCGGTTGATAAACACAAAATAGGTACCGGAACGCGGATCTTGATCTAGTTCGTTAAGGCAGACAGCGCAAAAACCATCGATACCTTTTCGGAAGTCGCCAGGTTCTACGGCAAGTAATATTTTGGTAGATGCCGTTAGCTGGATCATTAGAAGTCCTCCTGATTGGTATGCATACCTTTGACCAGTGCTGTAAGCTGTGCTGGTGATAAATCACCAGAGACAAGAATTTCGGCACCTGATGTGGTGCGCAACGTTATCTGTAGTGGTCGACCGTTATTGCCTGGCTCGTTTACAGAGGATTCTGCTGTGGGTAATGGAATGAACTGAGCAGAATTCTGATGGCCATCCTGCTTGAGCTTCCACGCCTTTAGTGTTGAGCTGTTTAACCGCAGTGCGTCTATAACATGGGATATGCGATGGTGTTTGAGTAACACTAGTGCTTGGTGTTTAAGTGTTTCAGGTGTGTGAGAACGAGCGCCTTTTTTATTGGCGCGCCATTCATTGAAAGCGTTAGTGACAGATTCGAGAGTGGGTTCGGTGTTTTGCATAGTTTCCTCCTGTTGGTAAGGAGGTCTAGTACACCATAGTAAGTTCAGGAAGTTGCGCTAAGCTGCCGTAAGCTTACGTGCGCCGTGAGGCTCACGATATCCTGTGGTTTGAAATAGCCACACCAATAAAACCTAACCAGTGGTTGGTAACCGAGTCTTGCGCGACAGGCGGACTCTTTGATAGTAAAGAGGAACAAGTGTTGTGAAGCGTAGACAGGTAGTTAGTAGGCCGTAACACCAGTGAAAGGAAATTAGCTCCGAAATTACGATTTGTGAGACAGCCGACTCTCTGTAAGCAAGAGGAAGGCGGAATGAACATGGCGCCTTGGTGAGCCATGATAAGGTCTCCGGGGTTTGTACCTACAGCATACTAGCAAAGGATATCGTGGGAACACGGGAGACCCGCTTTGGTCGCAGGGAAGCGTACTGATCAACAAGCCCATAAAGCGAGGCGATCAGGATGCCTTGGCGGGAGTCGGACTGACTGATAGTACTCTGAGCTTAGGAAAGCTAAGTACATGGGGAAGCGGTCAGCAATTTAAGAATCTTTCAAGGGCAACATGATCCTCATTCAACGGAGGTCGGGTCCTTTATACAAAGAAGGGAGTTAACCTGTCATGACAACAGGACTTGAAAGAATAGCAATGAAAGCTCAATGCGATAAGAAGTTGCAGTTCACCTCATTAACCCATCACATCACACCTCAGTTATTGTGGAGCTCTCTTAACAAGATTTCTACTAAGTCTAGTGTCGGTGTTGATGGCGTGAGTGTAACTGTTGCCAAAGAGAAGTTTAATGAATGGTCTCCAGAGATTATCGAGGCGGTACATCGCCAAGGTTATCATGCGCCACCAGTAAAGCGGGTTTATATCCCGAAGCCTGGTAAGTCGGAAAAGAGGCCCATCGGCATTCCACCTATTATTGATCGAGCTCTCCAGGGTGCAGTATCAAAAGTACTGAACTCTATCTACGAACAAGACTTTTTGGATTGTTCGATGGGTGGGCGTCCAAACCGTAGTGCGCATCATGCAGTGGCAACACTGAACGAGGCAATCTCTGGTCGTAAGGTCAGTTGGGTGTAAGCGCCAATACATCGACGTACTAGCCAATCAAATCATGTAAGCTAATACTAGCCTTCCAACCCAACGGAGGCAATAATGAAACATCAAAAAGAGAATTTAGAATCCTGGAAAGACCTAATTGACGCCTGGACAGTATCAGGCCAATCGCAAACTGCATTTTGTAAGCAAAAAAATATTAAGCTAGACCTATTCGGCTATTACAAAAAGAAATTCCAATCACCGAAGAAAGAAGTAGTTGCGAAAAAACAACCCTCTTCAGGTTTTTCCCAAGTAGCTGTGCCAAAGAGTGCCAACCCCGTAACAACCCTGCAAATGACCTTCCCCTGCGGTATCGTACTCAGTGGTATCCAGCCTAATAATCTTATGACTGTTAGCCTGTTGATGGAGGTCATGAAATGACAAAGGTGATGCGTCCCAGCTTAACACTCAGCAAAGTCTTTATTTACCGTGATCCAATTGACTTCAGAAAAGCGCATCGGGGGCTGGCCGCTTTGGTTGAAATGGAATTGGGGCATAACCCTTTCGATGGGTTCCTTTACGCATTTACTAATCGTCAGCGAAATAAAATTAAGTGCCTTTTTTGGGAAGATAATGGATTTGTTTTGTATTATAAAAGCTTGTCAGAAGGGAAATTCAAATGGCCGAAGAAATCTGACGAGCTTATCACAATGACAGGAGAGCAATTAAATTGGTTGCTCGATGGGTACGATGTCATGGCGATGAAACCCCATAAAAAGTTATTTTATGAGACAACTTTATAAAGCAATTTACAGCTAAATTTGGTAAAATTTAGCTTATGAAATCAAAGACAAAAACACATAAATCTAGACTAGTTCCAAAGCGCAGCCACATCGATTCTTTGGAATCTCAGTCTGTTTCACCTGATGTTGTTGATTTTGAAAAAATCATCTTAGAACAAAATTTCGTTATAGACAAAAAAACGGAAGTCATCAAATCCCAGCAAAAGCGTATTGCAATTCTCGAAGAGCATCTCCGATTAAATAGAGCCAATCAATTCGGTCGTAGTAGTGAGAAGAACTCAGATCAAGGTGAATTTTTTGATGAAGTTGAGACGCTGGCAGAAGAGACTGAAGACGATCAATTATCCGAGACCACACCTTCAAAGAAGAAAAGCAACGCTGGCCGAAAAGGATTATCTAAGAATATTCCGCGTGAGCAGGTTTATATAGACCTTACCGACGAAGAAAAAGAAGGCGCTATTGATGTCTTCTATACCACAGTAAAAGAAGAGCTCGATATCACTCCCGCGAAAGTACGTGTACTTGAATACTTGCAACAAAAAGCCGTTTTTGCCGATACCAATGAAGATGGTACGACAAAGCGTACTATTAAAGCCGCAACAATGCCAAAACATCCTTTAAATAAAGCGATCGGTAGTATTAGTTTACTGGCCTACATCATCATCGCTAAATTCTGTGATGGATTGCCGCTTTATCGGCAAGAAAATATCCTATCTCGCTATGGCGGTACGATAACTCGCACAACAATGGCTAATTGGATGATACGATTATCATTACAACTACAACCATTAATTAATTTAATGCGAGAACACCAATTAGAATACGATTACATTCAGGGAGATGAAACAACAATAGCCGTTTTAAAAGAAGAAGGTCGATCCCCGACATCAAAGAAATATATGTGGGTGACCTTGGGCGGCCCGCCCGACAAACCGGCGATACTTTTTGAATATGACCCCTCTCGCGGAAAGGAGGTGCCACAGCGTCTGTTTGAAGGCTACACTGGTTATCTCCAAGTTGATGGCTACCCAGGATATGATGCCGTTTGTTTAGCGCAAGGTATTACCCAATTAGGCTGTATGGATCACCTGCGCCGGTACTATGTTAATGCGCAAAAAGCACAACCAAAGAAAAATAAGTCAGGAAACGTTAGCAAAGCAGATGTTGCGATAGGCAAACTTAGAAAGCTCTATAAAATAGAAAAAGAGATAAAAGACCTCTCTGTCGAAGAGAGATATAGGCAACGCCAAAAACTAAGCGTGCCTTTGCTACAGGACTTTAAGACATGGGTCGACAAGAATATTGGTAAAGTTGAAAAAGGCAGCCTAACGCATAAAGCGTTGGTTTATAGTCGCAATCAATGGCCGAAGATAATTCGTTATTGTGATGATGGTCGCCTTCATATGAGTAATATACTTGCAGAAAATGCAATCCGCCCCTTTGTCATTGGTCGAAAAAATTGGTTGTTCGCAGACACTTCAAACGGCGCGAAAGCGAGCGCAACCCTTTACAGTCTAATAGAGTCGGCTAAAGCTAACGGTCTTGAGCCGTACAAGTATTTTTGTACAGTGTTGAAACAAATCCCCTATGCTGAAAATGTGGAGGACTTTGAGAAGTTACTGCCTTGGAATATTGAGCGTTAAGATCGATCCAAAATGTACCCACCTTGCGGTTGTCAACCTACGCTGATTAATTCGCGCTTACAGTTGGGTGTACGAAGCCGATTTGAAGAATTTCTTTGGTAGTTTGAACCATGGCTGGGTAGAACGGTTCTTAGCGCATCGAGTCGGAGACCCTCGTATAGCGTCGCTTATAAAGAGGTGGTTAAAAGCAGGGGTCATGGATAATAATGAGTATCAAGAAACGTTGGAGGGTGTGCCCCAGGGCGGACCCATCAGTGTTTTGTTGAGTAATATTTATCTTCACTACGCCCTTGATCTTTGGGTT
>JABSRA010000048.1 GCA_013215445.1 Oceanospirillaceae bacterium | reverse complement strand
GACTAATCACTTATCTTTAGACTAACGACTCACGACTAATCACTTATCTTTTGACCAACGACTAATCACTTATCTTTTGACTCTTTTAGCCGACCATACCCGCCACCATGCTATGAATGTTTTGTTCGAAATGCTGTAGCAATTTGTGTAGTGCTGCATTGTCAGATGAAACCCATCTCGCTTCAAAAAATATTTTCATCGGTTTAGCAGCTTTGTATATCTGCTGCTTTGGCATACCGAGTGGAATTTTACTCTTGGGTAGTACCGCCGCGCCCAAACCGTGGGTTGCCCAATCTGCCAACACTTGATAGCTAAGCGCCTTGCCTTCATATTCTTTAATTTCTGTACGGGTAGTACGCAACAGCGAGCGAGTCAGCTCAGCAAGCCCGCAGGAATCGGGCACCATAACAAAGGTTTGATCTCTAATATCATTCAGTTGAACCTTAGTTTTAGCCTCTTGTTGATGGTCACTGATAAAGTATAAATCTTCTTCGTATAAAGATAGTACATATTTAGATTTACTCTTTTTAACGGTTGGCACCAAAATTAAATCGAGTGCCTGATGGGCTAGTTTTTCATCCAGAGTGCTAAGATTATCTTCAGTGAATAATATTTCGAACTTTGGGTGTTGCGATTTAAATGAATGGGTCATCGGAGCGATGATCTTGGTACTGATTAACGGCGACATACCAATTTTTAGCACTACGGTCTCGGGATCAGCATAATCTTTTGCCGAGCTATAAATAAAACTTTGCTGAGTTAGTATCGATGTGATTATTGGTAACAATGATCGTCCGAAGTGTGTGGTGGTAACAGACCTAGTGGTTCTAATAAAAATTTTCTTACCGAGCTCGTCTTCTAATTTTGCCACACCATTGGAAAGAGTCGGCTGGGTCACGCTGCAAAACTCAGCCGCTCGACTGAATGATTCCAGCTCGGCCACCGCTTTGATAAATTTTAGTTGTGAGAAATTCATAGTCGCTAGCCCCTCTATTATTTATCAACTGACCGCTGAATGGCCGATAATGACGCTTGAGCTTTCTTTTTATTAATTCACAAACTCTATTAATAGCATTTTTTTATTCAATTTTACAATGAAACATGAAGCGTTACAATGTAGCTGAAGTAGCGCAATTATAGCGTGGAATATTGTTATCCGTACCGAGAACATTAGGAGAGTTTTTATGCTGAATATGGATTTTAGTCAAAAGGTAGTCATCCATACACAAGATCAACCTTGGCAGGAGAGCCCCTCCAAGGGGGTTTGGCGAAAACCTCTGGCCCGTGAAGGTATCGAAAATGGCCACGCAACCAGCCTCGTCAGATATGATGCCGGTGCTGGTTATACCGCTCATAACCACCCTGGCGGTGAAGAAATAATTGTGCTTGAGGGGATCTTTTCGGATGAAAACGGTGACTATCCTGCGGGCACTTATATCAGAAATCCCCAGGGCAGCCATCATCAACCTTTTAGCCAAGACGGTTGTGTGCTGCTCGTTAAATTGAATCAATTTCAGCGCGGCGATTCTGCACAGATAGTGATCGACACGCAACGTGGCGAGTGGTTTCCTGGTTATGCTGAACTAAAAGTTATGTCATTGCATACCTATCAAGGCATTTCTACGTCACTGGTACACTGGCCTGCTGGCACCCATTTTTTGCCGCACAGCCATGCCGGCGGTGAAGAAATATTTGTCTTAAACGGTGAATTCATTGACGAACATGGTCGATATTCAGCAGGCAGTTGGATTAGAAACCCGCATATGAGCAAACACGACCCCTATGTTGAAGTCGATACCACAATCTTAGTCAAAGTTGGCCATTTATGACCTCGACTAGACAAATCAACAATCTAAATCTGGCTTACCAATGAGCTGCTATCGATTGGGGGAATGATACGCAGCAAATGACGGTAACGGCCCTGGATATCAATAAGAGGCGAACAAGCCCCCAGACACCCACCCTGCGGGGCACACAGAACAGTTCGCTACTGCCCTAATAAAAAACTTTTCGTTTCAAGTTTTACGCCATTCAGAATAATACTTAAAAAATGTTCCCCTTTATAATATTGTCGGGTAGTGATTTTTTTGAATGAATATTTTTTATTAATAGTTTTTTGATTTGTAGCATGTGTACTTTGGGAAATCATAAACACTTTTTTTCCTCGTTTATTATTTTGTCTGACAAAATCCAATTCAAACTCAATTCTTAAATTTCCCAAAATTTCATCAGAAAACAAATCAAAGCTAAATAATAGGTTCTCTCCTAATACGACACTCTGATTAAGCCTGAAATCTTTTATTTGTACGTGTTTTGCTTCTTTATATCCAAAATAAGCAAGTATTTTTTTATTGCCTTTTTTAAGTAGGGTTCTTGAAGCATGCTTTAACACCCAATCGGTATTCTTGGTTTTATTAATATTTTCACCAACAAATGAAATCAGCATTTCTTCATTGTCTTTTGATATATCATTTAAGTTATTTGCAACTGATTTTCGTACATACAAAGATTCATCATTCTTTAAAAGCTCCAACACTTCAAAGACTTTTTTAGGATCTTTCTTAAAAGGAGGTAAGGCAATAGCCCAAGGAAGCCTTGGTCTACAGCCTTCACTGGCTAACCTGCGAATATGTTCATTCTCGCTTTTAGCCCACTTTAGCATTTGCCTCATAGTTGCATCTTCATATTTTAAAATAAAAGGCCGTATTGCTAGTTCAGAACTAGAATCAATCGTAAAACACTCCAGCGCCACTAAAGATTCCCCTAAATCATCTAACCCATAGACTTCGACAAAATCAGGAAAAACCATAGATGCCAATCCCATATTTTCTTCATATGAGAAATGTGTTTTACTTTTTTTAAGTACTTCAAACATTTCAACATAAGAAAGATCTGTAGATAAATTGATTTGTGTAGAAATCAATCGCATTCGCTCTTTTAATTCAAGCGCTTCAAGCTTTAACAATATTGTTTTAACATAAGCATCTTTTTTAAAACTTTTGTCATATGTTTTAATAGCATCTGCAAATTTATTAACAAATTTTTCATTAAATACGTTTTTTAAAGCTTCCATTTGAATTCCTACACGCGCAATTTTGTCGTTTAATTTTTTTATTAAATTTGCTGCCTTTGATTCCTACTTCCCAAGCCCTCTAACCACCAGAGACATAACTACACTGATGCGCATTTGCACTTGCATCAAAAAGAGTTCTAAGAAGTTTTTTTGTGCAAGGCCAAACCTCTGCCGATAAATTTCAAGTTACCTTGTCAAGCCCGAGCTTGCAGCACCGACGACCTTTTCTGTTGCCTAGGCTCGGGTAATATCAAACGGCATTACCTGTTTAATGTGATCTTTACCCAGCGCTAACATCAGCAACCTGTCGACGCCTAATGCCACACCCGCACAGTCGGGCATGCCATGTGACAGAGCGGCAACTAAGCGCGACTCTAGTGGCCGCTGTGGCAACGCTAACTGCTGACGCTGTGACTGATCGGCGGCAAAGCGCTTAGCTTGCTCTTGGCTATCGGTAAGCTCATGATAACCATTGGCTAATTCGACTCCATCGATAAACAATTCAAACCTGGCGGCGACTGCCACCCCCTGCTCATCGATTTTTACTCTGGCGAGCGCCGCTTGGCTGGCGGGATAATCGTAGATAAACACCGCACCTGTTAACTTGGGCTCAATGCAGTGCGACATCAGCAAGTTTAACCAGCCATCTCGGTCGTAATCGCCACTCACTTCAATATGCTCGCGCATAGTTTGTGCAAGCTGCGCATCACTCGCGCTGTCGATATCTAAGCCCAGATACCGCTTGAATAGCGCTGTATAGCGAATGCGGCTAAAGTCGCCAATACCGGTCACCGCCTCAATCAACGCACTGACCTCATCCATCAGCTGCTGCTCATCAAAGCCCAATCGATACCACTCGAGCATGGTGAATTCCGGATTGTGCCTATGCCCAATCTCACCGTTACGAAACACTTTCGACATTTGGTAGATGCAGCCACTACCGGCTGCTAATAAACGTTTCATGGCATATTCAGGAGAGCTTTGCAGGAAATAATCTATCGGTGAGTCCTCGACAAAATGACGATATTCAACCCGCATAGTATCAATAAACGGATCGCACACCGCCGCCTGAGAAAGCACCGGCACATCCACTTCGAGCACCGCTTTATCGGCGAAAAACTGACGAATAGCGGCCAGCATTTTGCCGCGCTGATGCAAGGTTTCAATCGTGGCACTTGGCTGCCAGAGATCTTTATTCAACGGTTAACTCCATTACCTACACTGTTCAGCATTTAGATTTGCTCTACCCATACTCGCTCTTTGACATTGGCTACACGGATGTAGTTACTTAGAATTTGTCAGGAACAAAATTCTGCCCTGTCACCGCAAGCTACCTTACATCCTGTACATAAAAAAGCCTTAATCAAAATTAAGGCTTTTAAGTTAAGTTTTAGCTGTCGTTACCGCTCAGGTTATCCCTTAGAGGCGCGACTCACGTAATCACCGGTGCGGGTATCAATTTTCAGCATTTCACCCTCTTCGATAAACAGTGGCACACGCACGACTGCACCCGTACTCAAGGTCGCGGGCTTAGAGCCACCTTGGGCTGTATCTCCCTTAAGACCTGGGTCAGTCTCGGTGACTTCAAGCTCAACAAAATTAGGTGGCGTAACTACTATCGCCTTGTCATTCCACAGTGTGATGATACAAAGGGTATTATCTTTCAGCCATTTAACCGTATCACCCACTGCATTTTTTTCGACTGCATATTGCTCGAAAGTCACTGGCACCATGAAGTGATACATATCTCCATCGGTGTACAAATACTCCATATCCCGCTCCATGACATCCGCAGCTTCAAGAGATTCATTGGATTTAAAAGTACGCTCCCAAACACGACCGGTCATTAAGTTACGCATTTTAACCCGGGTAAATGCCTGACCTTTTCCCGGCTTGACGAATTCAACTTGTTGCATTGCACAAGGATCCCCGTCGATCATCACTTTTAAACCGTTTTTAAGTTGATTCGCTGAATATGCCATTGAGTTTCTCTATATCGATAAATATGAATTTCACAGCATTCTACTACAAAGAGCTGCCTATGTAGCCGCTAAGCTGTGCTTTATTTGACAGCTATTGTACTTAAAAGCACAATGCGAGCAACTTTCATCAATGATTTGCGCTTTCTACCCGCCGCTGTGTATTGGCAATGCCGTCATATAGTTAATCATTATTTTTTTTACCACCAGATATGAGCACCACTTCGTGAAAAGCCAGATCGACACCCTGCAATTAGACACTGATAACCAAGCTAGCTGGCAGTGGCAACTAGGCCACTGTATTAAAGACATTAAGAGCCTGTGTGAATACACCCAGCTCGACATTAAGCAATTACCCTATTCGTCACAGGCCCAACGTGACTTTCAGATGAGAATCCCCTACGCCTACGCCTCGCGGATGCGCAAGGGAGATTATCAAGACCCATTATTGTTGCAAGTACTGCCTGAACGGGCAGAACTTGATAGTACCCCAGGCTATAGTACTGACCCTCTGCAAGAGGGGGATGCAAACCATCTTACCGGGCTGATTCACAAGTATAAGAACCGGGTTTTACTGACCTTGAGCGGTGCCTGCGCCATTAATTGCCGCTACTGCTTTCGTCGCCATTTCCCCTACGCAGAAAATAATATTGGGCCGAGTCAGTGGCTGGCAATTATCGAGTATATAAAAGCCGACAATAACATCGAAGAAGTTATTTTTTCAGGGGGCGATCCACTGGCAACCAGTGACAAAAGACTGGAAAAATTTGTTGCCGACATAGAGGCCATCGACCATGTGCAGCGACTGCGCATCCATACTCGTCTGCCAGTAGTGATCCCCATGCGTATTACTAAGGTACTGTGCGAGCTACTCTACAAGACTAGGCTACAGTGTATTGTGGTGATACACGCCAACCACGCCAACGAGTTCGATAGTGACGTTACTCAGGCACTGGCAAAACTGCAACAAGCCGAGGTCACCATCTTTAACCAAGCCGTGCTATTAAAGGGCATTAATGACACAGTGACAGCCCAAAAAGCCTTGCATATAGCATCCTTCAAGGCAGGGGCACTGCCCTACTATCTATTTGTTCTGGATAGAGTTCAAGGTGCTGCACATTTCAATATAGAAGATCACCAAGCGCAACAATTAATGGCTGAGTTACAATGCGTACTGCCGGGTTACTTAGTCCCTAAATTAGCCCGTGAAATTCCAGGCAAACCCCACAAAACACTACTCGCCATTTAAACTCTAACCTTTGATTGCAGGATTTTTAATGATTTTGCATAAAATAGCTGTATATTTAGGCAATTATTATTCAGTTTCGCCCATGGTTTATGGCAGAACAACGAAAGACTGAACGCAACATAAACAATAACTCATGCAAATGAGTAATTATCAAGGATGTACCATGAAAATTTGGAAAACCACGTTACTGTCTATTATTGCGATCTCTCTAATCGGCTGTGTTACAAAACCAAAACCGGTGGCGGTGGTTTATCCACCATTACTGATCGCCGATGCCAGCCCCATCATTTCTTCGTCAAAGCATTCGGTTGGGGTTAAGGTTAATTTTGAAAATATTGCCAGTGCCGATTTAAGTTATGCCAGATTTAAATTGACCGCCTATGACAGTGCCGGCATCAGTGTAAATCCTAAAAAAGGTAATCGTAAAAGTGCCTATGTACGACTAGCGGGCCCGATTTCGCCAGGCAAAACTCAAAGTACAACTTGGTCAAATACGTGGAAAAACAAAGATATTCAATGCATTAGCCTCGATGAAGTCGAACTAATCTATATTGATGGCAGCGTAGAAACCGCGACGGGAACACGCTTACTTAGCAACAATTCCGGGCAGAACTGCCTAAAGAAATCCGTCTATTGACGGTACTGATTAAAACGGGGAGCTGGTTTTCCCATCCCCCGTTCGGTAAAAGTAGCTAATCTCTGCGCGGCGATGGCACGCTTGGAAAAGGGGTAACATTACCTTTAGCTTCAGATAGTTTTGCCACCCCAGAGCGCTCTACTTCATCGATGCGCAAAATTGCCTGAGTGGGGATAAATGAGCTCTTAACTTCATTAAATAACTGTTTTACCTTCTCTTCGCCAGGGTCTACCAACAACTCAGAACGCTGCCCAAAGATAAAGCCCTCCAACTGAATAAAACCCCATATATCACTCTGATATACATGCTTGACGAACACTTCTATAACTTTATCTTGATTGATAAAGGTAACGCGATATACCGCATCATCTTTTGCCATAATACATTCTCAAATTATCAACTGATACAGCCCTATAAATAAGGGCTTTCAATCATATTTCAAGCGGTGATCCTACAACAGCAATTATTTTTAGCTTATTAGCCGGCAAAATAGCTATAAGTTAACGCACACAGTATAATGCGCAAAAATGCCCTCTCGTTTATCAGCCGCTTAAAATTCCCCGTGAATTAAGTACAAAACGTATTCCACCCACGCTGTGATGTCGAATGATATACCGAGATTTAATCCAAAGAACAACACTTGGCGCAAGCCAATGACATAAAGATAGAGCAAGGTGCACAATGGCGAAAAAGCTATTTATAAAGACCCACGGTTGTCAAATGAACGAGTACGACTCGTCGCGTATGGCGGATCTACTTGGCGTGAGCCATGACCTCGAATTAACCGACAATCCTGAGAGCGCCGATATACTGCTACTCAATACTTGTTCTATCCGTGAAAGAGCCCAGGAGAAGGTATTCCATCAACTGGGTCGCTGGCGCAAGCTCAAAGAGAAAAACCCCAATATCAAAATTGGTGTCGGGGGTTGTGTGGCCAGTCAAGAAGGTGACAAAATTCTCAAGCGCGCCCCTTTTGTCGACATGGTATTTGGCCCGCAAACGCTGCACCGCCTACCTGAGATGATTGATTTAACCGATCAGGGAAAAATCGGCGTCGTCGATGTCTCTTTCCCCGAAATCGAAAAATTTGATGTATTACCGACACCTGTCGCCAACGGAGCCGAAGCGTTTGTCTCTGTCATGGAAGGCTGTAGTAAATACTGTACATTTTGCGTGGTCCCCTACACCCGCGGCGAAGAGGTTAGCAGACCACTAGACAGTGTTTTAGCCGAATGCCTCGAACTTGCAGAGCAGGGAGTGCGCGAAGTTAACCTACTCGGGCAAAACGTCAACGCTTATCAAGGTGAAACTGCCGAGGGTGATTTCGCCGATTTGGCCGAGTTAATTCGTTTGGTCGCCGCCATTGATGGCCTAGATCGGATTCGTTTTACCACCTCACACCCGGTCGAATTTACCGATTCTCTGATTGAGGTTTTTGCCGAAGTCCCTGAATTAGTCAGTCATTTACACTTACCGGTACAATCGGGATCAGACAGTATCTTGATGGCGATGAAGCGTGGCCATACCATCCTTGAATACAAATCTAAGATGCGAAAAATTAAAAAAGCCCGACCTGACATCTGTTTTTCATCGGACTTTATCATTGGTTTCCCCGGGGAGAGCGAGTACGATTTCGAGCAGACCATGAAACTGATCGAGCAAATTGGCTTTGATATTTCCTACAGCTTTATCTATAGCCGTCGCCCGGGCACACCAGCGTCAGACATTCCAGATACCGTGACCGATGCCACCAAAAAAGAGCGCTTGAAAATTCTGCAAAATAAAATTACCCAAAATGCGCAACAGATTAGTCGCACTATGGTAGGTAGCACCCAGCGAATTTTAGTCACCAGTTACTCGAAGAAAGACCCAGGTATGTTATCAGGGCGCACCGAGAACAACCGCGTGGTTAACTTTCGCTGCGACAACCCACACTTGATCGGTAAATTTGCCGAGGTTGAAATTATACAGGCCTATACCAACTCGCTGATTGGCACCTTAATTAGTTCAGAACTGGATCAACCGCTCAGCAGCGCAGCGGCTGTTTAAAAAAACAGCGATTATTCGTCAGGGTAAAATTAAGCAGCAGTAGATACGTGCTATAATTATCCTCAATCTATGGCTTTAGGAGAAAACCTATTGAACAACAGTGAATCATTAAGTTTCACTTTGTCACACAGTGATACATCGGCACTTGCCAATCTCTGTGGACAGTACAATGAGCACCTTAAACTGATTGAAAAACGGCTCAATGTGATCATCAGTAACCGCAGCACTGACTTTCAAGTGACCGGTGAAGCCAGCCTGGTCAAAAAAGTGGTGCAACTATTGAAACAGATGTACCTTGATGCCTGCGAGGGGCGAGAGATAAACTTAGAACAAGTCCATCTCAGCTTACAGCAATCGGGTATTGAGCAAGATCTTAGCAGCGCTGCAGATGAATTCGATGCGGGACTGATCATCCGCGCCCGAAAAATCATGGTAAAACCACGCGGTCCCAATCAGCAAAAATATGTGCGTTCTATTTTCACCCACGATATTAATTTTGGGATTGGCCCCGCCGGCACCGGCAAAACTTATCTGGCGGTTGCCTGTGCAGTTGAAGCCCTCGAAAAAGAACAAGTTGAACGTATCTTGTTGGTGCGCCCCGCGGTAGAAGCCGGTGAAAAACTCGGCTTTTTACCGGGTGATTTAGCCCAAAAAGTCGATCCTTATCTGCGCCCTCTCTACGATGCACTATTTGAAATGCTTGGTTTTGAACGTGTCGCTAAATTGATTGAACGTCATGTCATTGAAGTTGCCCCCCTCGCCTACATGCGCGGTCGCACCTTAAATAACTCATTTGTCATCTTAGATGAAAGCCAAAATACCACCCGCGAGCAGATGAAAATGTTTCTAACCCGGATTGGTTTTGGCTCTACTGCAGTGATCACTGGGGATGTCACCCAAATTGATTTACCTAAAGGTACGCCTTCAGGCTTGCGCCACGCCGCTGAAGTGCTCGATGGTGTTGAGGGTATAGGGTTCAATTATTTCTCCCCCAAAGACGTCGTTCGCCACCATTTGGTGCAACATATTGTCGAGGCCTATGATCGTTACGATCTACGCAAGAGCACACCCCCTCACCAACTGACAGTCACCAGATGAACACAGCTGTCGATGTTCAATTTGCCATAGAGACCACCGAGCTACCCAGCGAAGTACAACTACAAGGGTGGGTAGATACGGCGCTAGCTGCCTATCCACAGCACTTTTCGCTCTGTATCCGCATTGTCGACTCGTCTGAGAGCCAATCCTTAAACTGCGACTACCGAGGCCAAGACAAGCCCACTAATGTGTTATCTTTTAGCTTTGAAATGCCCGAGTGCGTCAGCGCTGACACTGAGATACTCGGTGATTTAGTCATCTGCGCGCCAGTGGTTGCAGTCGAGGCTGAGCAACAGGGCAAGCAGCTTTTTGATCACTGGGCACACATGGTTATCCACGGCACCTTGCATCTGCTTGGCTTTGACCACATAGAAGAGCAAGAGGCACTGGAAATGGAACAGCTAGAGCGTGATTTGCTGGCAAAGCTGCAGATTACCGATCCTTATTTAAGCGAATAATTCACCCCATTAATTCATTATTATTACAGCGCGGAGCGCAATAAACACCATGAGCGAAGATCGATCAGAAAAACCACGAAGTATATTTGGGCGCCTCGCCCAAGCTTTATCTTTTGATCCTAAAACCAGACAGGAAGTTCTCGACGTTATCGAGGAAGCTGTTGAAGATAATTTATTAGATCAAGAAGCACTCACCATTATCAAAGGTGCCATGCAAGTTGCAGATCTGCAAGTGCGTGACATCATGGTACCGCGCTCAAAAATGGTGGTGGTTGAAGCAAACCAGACCCTCAAAGAATTTCTGCCGACGATCATCTCCAGTGCGCATTCAAGATTCCCAGTGGTAGGCAAGAGTCCTGACGACATCATTGGCGTCTTGCTCGCCAAAGATCTACTGCCGAATTTACTGGAGAATAGCGAGCAAGAATTCACCGTACAAGATAAATTACGCAAGGTTAATTTTATCCCCGAGAGCAAGCGCCTCAACATCTTACTGAAAGAGTTTAGAGCCACCCGCAGCCACCTGGCCATTGTTGTCGACGAATATGGCGGCATTGCCGGACTCATCACCATCGAAGACGTATTAGAGCAAATTGTCGGTGAAATAGAAGACGAGCACGACCTAGTCGAAGACGACGGCAATATCCGCCCCTTTGATGACAATGCTTTTTTGGTGAAGGCACTCACCGAACTCGAAGACTTTGATGAATTTTTCGGTAGCTCATTTGATGAATACGCGTTCAATACTGTCGGCGGCATCGTCACGAAACGCTTCGGCCACCTACCGCAAAAAGATGAAGAGATTGAAATCGATGGTTTTATCTTCAAAATCCTCTCTTCAGAAAACCGCCGCATTAGATTACTGCAAGTAACCAGAGTGATTAAATAGCCGATGCGATTACGGGCTTTTTTGGCGCTCAGCTGTGGTGCAATCACCACCCTATCCTTTGCCCCTTTTGATCTTTATGCTATTGCCCTCATCACCCCGGGGGCACTCTATCTACTGTTAAAAAACCGCAGTATTAAACAGGCTATCCTGCTGGGATGGCTGTTTGGTTTAGGTTTCTTCGGCAGCGGCATCTCCTGGGTGTACGTGAGTATCCACACCTATGGATACACACCGGCACCGATAGCTGCACTACTCACTTTTACCTTTTGCGCCGCCTTGGCAGTGTTGTTTTTAGGCCAAATTTATCTCTACCAAAAATATTTTTCGCGCCGTTACAGCGCCCTCAGTTTTGGCGTACTCTGGTTGTTATTTGAATGGCTACGCAGCTGGCTGTTAACCGGCTTCCCCTGGCTATATCTCGGTTACGCGACCATAGACACCCCACTCTCTGCGTTAGCCTCTATAGGGGGCGTATGGCTCAGCTCAGCCATTATCATCAGTATCAGCCTAGCCCTCGCACACGCCTTTGAGAACCCAACCAAACGCGTCCTAGCCATACCTATCAGCATGCTAGCCATCGCCCTGTTAGTGAGCTACCTAACCCCCAAAGATTGGACCGAAAAGTCCGGAGAGCCAATCTCGATCGCTATATTGCAACCCAATATCCCGCAACTAACCAAGTGGAACAGACAATATCTAGATCAGATTTTAAGTCAATACTATCGCACTACCTTGCCATTGCTCGGTCGTAATGTGATTATTTGGCCAGAGACAGCCATTCCTAGCTTGTATGCCGACGTCGCCGACTATTTGGCGCCGCTGGTTGAGAGGCAAGCTAGTTTAGGCGGTTCCTTGATCAGCGGCATCCCCAGCAAAGTGCTTGACCCTGACCACCCTCAGGGTCGGCGCATCCACAACTCAATCTTCAATCTTACCGAGGGCACCATTTACCATAAACAGCGGCTCGTGCCCTTTGGTGAATATATCCCGCTGCAGGAAAGTTTTAGAGAGTTATTTAATTTTTTAAATATACCGGACTTTACCTTCAGTCGCCCCAAGGTTGCTAATCAGGCATTGCTAAAAGTCGGAAATTATCGTTACAGTACCGCGATTTGTTACGAGATCGCCTACCCAGAATTGGTTAGGCAGTACAGCAAAAATGCCGATTTAATCTTAACTTTATCTAACGACACCTGGTTTAGCCATTCGATAGGCCCCGACCAACACTTTCAGATGGCGAGAATGCGCGCGCTCGAGAACGGGCGCTGGTTGATACGCAGTGCTAATAATGGCATCAGCGCCATCGTCAATCCACAAGGTAAAGTAGTAAAAATAGCACCTAGATACCAAGCGGCAGTACTTATGGGAGAGGTGCAACCTATGCAGGGCTTAACCCCCTACCAAAGAATCGGTCAATGGCCGTTGATTAGTCTCTATTTTGTGCTGCTAATATTCGGTGCGCTTAAGAACAGGAACAGCAGATTAACTTTTTAACCAGACATTTTCACACCAGTCCCACATGGAATCCCAGTGGTATTGTTTATCGACGCCCACTGCAGGTAGCCAGAGGCTGACGTAACCCTCTTGCGCGATAAAATAATAGCCCCCTAAATGTTCACAGATAGGCAGGTACTCTCTCGGCATGCCTCGATCCCAAGCGACAGAGGCCATTTCAGGAAGGTGACTAGCCGCATGTTCATCGGTGACGGTCACAGGGGTAATAGCGCCGTAGACAACATCACTGACAGTCAACAAAAAATCTTTTAAGTCCATGGGCAAGTGCAGCAATAATTGCTCTTGCACTATCACCAAATCATCTTCATCTGGTAGCTCCATGGAGGCAAATCTATCTTGGTTTTTTTCTCTTAACTCTTCGACAATTTCATTCATTTTAATCTATCAATTTATAGTAGTTCGAACCGAGATGACGGCGCATCTGGTTTAGGTTGTTCCGCTGACTCTTCAGTGTCGTTGACGATCGGTTGGCTAAGCTCCGCTTGATTTTTACCGTCCTCTCGCAACTTTAAACGCAATCGTAAATTATTAACAGAATCAGCATGCTTAAGTGCTTCTTGCTCGCTTATTTTACCGGATTTTACCAACTTATACAGCGATGAATCAAAAGTCATCATGCCTAAATTCTCTGATTTTTCCATTATCTCTTTAATACCCTCAACATCTCCCTTGTGGATTAAATCGCGAATAGTGGAGGTATTGAGCAAGATTTCTATGGCCGCGGTACGCTTGCCATCTAACGTTTTAACCAGTCGCTGAGAGATAATAGCTTTCATATTAAGCGCCAAATCGGTGAGCACCTGCGAGCGTCTTTCCTCTGAGAAAAAATTAATAATTCTATCCAGTGCCTGGTTGGCATTATTCGCATGTAGCGTTGATATGGCTAAGTGACCCGTTTCAGAAAAATCCAAACAGTGTTCCATCGTCTCTCTATCACGTACTTCCCCAATTAAAATAACATCGGGCGCCTGTCTCAAAGTATTGACCAAAGCACTTTCGAAACTACGCGTATCCACCCCAACTTCTCGCTGGTTAACGATTGATTTTTTGTGGCGATGAATAAATTCAATCGGATCTTCAATAGTTATAATATGCCCACCAGCATGGGTGTTTCTATGATCGAGTAGCGCAGCTAATGAGGTTGACTTCCCCGACCCTGTGGCACCGACGAACAAAATCAAGCCACGTTGACTCATCACCACCTCTTTAAGATGCTCTGGCAAACCCAGCTCTGCAAGGGTGGGAATCTCGCTTTTAATGTTGCGAGCCACCAGCGCATACTGATTGCGCTGTTTAAAAATATTTACCCGAAAACGGCCCACTTGAGGAATGGAAATAGCCAAGTTCATTTCCAGCTCTTGCTGAAATAGCGCCCACTGTTGATCGTCCATAATGTCGCGGGCAATCACTTCTAGATCACCGACCCCGATCTTTTCATCACTTAAGGCAGTTAATTCACCTTGAAATTTAGCGCTGGGAGAAGCACCTGTCGAAAGATATAAATCGGATCCATCTCTGGTGGCTAATTCGGTAAGGCATTTTTTAAAATCCATGACTACATATCCTAAAATGAATTTAGTAAAGACTGTGCTAATAAACAAACTGGCTGATAATGGTATAGACCAAATAATAGAACAAATGATCTGAATGTAACTCAAACAGAGCGCTAAATTTAAAATTAATCAGCATTTGTTAGCAATTATCGTCAATATTAAGCACAAATTAATCAGCGAGAGCATATCAGAGGATACTAGTGCGCCCTCACTTGTAATTCTATATCGGCCAATAGCGCGATATTCAAAAATTCCATCAAGATATAAGAGGTAAGCCCCCAAATTAAATGCCCTTCGTATAAATAACAGGGGGCGTAACGAGCTTTCGCCCGATATTCACTGAGATGATCAATACGATTCGCTTCATCTAAGAAAAAACTGAGCGGCACTTTAAACACACAATCTAGCTCTGAGGGGCTGGCAATCAAATCAACATCCGCAGCAATAACTCCAACGCAAGGAGTTACTTTTAGGCGATGCAGCGATATCTTATCATCTAAGTTGGTCAGCACAGATACTTGGCTAGGCGGCAGGGAAATCTCTTCGTGTGCCTCGCGCAGGGCGGTGAAAGTAATATCAGTATCGGTTTTATCACGCTTCCCCCCCGGGAAGGCGATCTCTCCACTGTGACTAGATAACCTACTCGCCCTCTTGGTCAAGACAACTTTAGGACAGCGCTCATCTGTAATTGCAATTAGCACCCCAGCTTGAGGAAAATTTTCATGGATTTCCCGTCTCTGGTAATTAAACAATCGACGTTTGATGGCGGATAACATATTAACTGATGCCTTTCTTAATAACAGATTTTCACTCTCACAACTATCACCACCTGTAGGTAATGATGTTCTGACTGAAACACAAAGTATAACAGCAAGCATAGCCCAGAGAGGTGTTTTAAGCGGTGATCAAGAAATAATAATCTAACCACTGCTCAAGATAGATACCATTATGGACTGCACTGACAATCCTCAATCAAGCGGCGAAGATAATTGCTGGAATGCGACTGATAGGCAAACCACAAAAAGCCTTATTATTGGCTAAGGAAAGGGAACAATATTCTACCTTGTCACTTACGCTATACCGGTCGTCCTGACCATATGCGCTCTTTGGTGTTGCCTGCAGGGATGCAGGTACTTAGAATTTGTCGGGAACAAAATTCTGCCATGTCACTTACGTTTTGCCTACAGGGAAGTAGGTACTTAGGTTTTGTCGGGAACAAAAAACCTGACCGGTCGTCCTGACCATAAAAAGCACCTGGCGATCTGATCGGCAAGTGCTTGGTCTAGCAGAGCGAGATTACAGCTCTTCGATTTGACGTCTTAAATCTTCTATCTTGCGCGACACAACCCGATTTAAATGTTCCATTTCTTCCAATATATCTTCTTTCTTAGCCTTGGAAGTTCTGTCACTTGCCACGAGCTTGTCCAACTCAGTAATCGCTTTCAAAAAGAAAGGCGATGATTCTGTGGTATCACGAAAAGCAGTGAGGCCCTCGTTCACTCTGAGTTTTTTGTGTAAACGCTTAAATTTGAATTTCTTACTCTTGGTCATCCACTCGCCTTGCTGGCGACGGTGATACACCTTCAAAATATCGATATCACCCTCAATGCGTGTGGTATAACGATCGATGTCCGAGGGATCTTCAAAACCCATTTCAGCAAGAGCGGGGAACTTTTCCACAGCCATTGTTAACTCCTGTATTGTTGATAAAAAGGTGAAAAACACAAATGTGCTTTAGATTCAGGCCAAATAATAAACCTAGATTTGCTAAATAGCTCGGATTTTTAAAATTAAAACTATAAACCCTAATCCAATCTAGCTATTAAGTCTAAAATTTGCAACCGCTATCTGGTTAATTATTTTAAATCCAATACATCTTGCATATCAAATAAGCCGGCATCTTGCTGTGCCAGCCACGCTGCTGCGCGGGTGGCTCCCTTGGCAAACGTCATGCGACTACTGGCTTTGTGGGTTAATTCGATACGCTCGCCCTCATTGGCAAACAGTACCGTATGGTCACCCACCACATCGCCGGCACGAACCGTGGCAAAACCGATTTGCTGTGGCGGTCTCGGGCCAATGATGCCCTCGCGCCCGTAAACCGCATGTTCTTTTAAAGTACGCTGCAGGGCATTGGCCACCACCTCACCTAAACTAATCGCGGTGCCTGAGGGGGCATCTACCTTGTGGCGATGGTGTGTCTCAATAATTTCCACATCATAATCATCACCTAAAGTGCGGGCGATGGTGTCTAGCACCTTAAAGCATAAATTCATCCCGACACTCATATTCGAGGCAAAAACCACCGCTATCTGTTGGCTATATTCCTGCAATTGAGTAATTTGTGCTGCGCTTAAACCCGTCGTTCCAATCACCATCGCCTTGTGGTGCGCGGCGCAAAACTGTAGGTTTTGTAGGGTGAGCTCTGGGGTGGTGAAATCAATCAACAAATCAAAATCATCAACAACTTTCGCTAAACTATTCGCACAGTATACGCCAGACTTTCCGACACCTGCTAGTTCACCGGCATCCACACCCAGCAGCGTACTGTGCTCGCTCACAATAGCGGCGCCAAGCTCCAACTGGGGATGTAAATGTACCGCCTCGATCAGTACCTTTCCCATGCGCCCAGCGGCACCAATTACTGCAATTCTCATCATTTATCGCCTTTAACGCTTATCGTTACAACTGTTGATCCATGTTTAGTGCAGGTTTTGCACAACCGGAGTCGCCGACAACTTTAGCCGGCACACCCACCACGGTTTTACAGGCGGGCACATCATTCACCACCACACTGCCACCACCCACTTTTGCACAGCGGCCAATTTCTATATTACCGAAGATTTTTGCACCGGCCCCGATCATAACCCCCTCGCGGACTTTCGGGTGGCGATCACCACTCTCATTACCGGTGCCGCCTAAGGTTACGCCCTGTAAGATTGAGACGTCATTCTCGATCACACAAGTCTCGCCCACCACAATGCCAGTGGCATGATCAAACATCACTCCGTGACCGATGATTGCCGCTGGGTGAATATCCACTTGAAACACCGAACTCACTCTATGTTGAATGTAGAGCGCCATCGAACGGCGATTATTTTTCCACATCCAGTGCGCCACTCTGTGCGCTTGTAATGCCTGAAAGCCCTTCAGGTATAACAGCACATTTAAGCTGTATTCTACCGCGGGGTCACGGCTGCGCACCGCCAATAAATCTAGGCAAGCGGCCTCTAACATCAGCGGATCAGCTATCATTGCCTGCTCAAATATTTCACGTAATAACACTGGCGACATCACATCATCAGAGAGCTTTAATGCCAATAAGAATGACAGCGCTGATTTGATGGTTGAATGATTGATCACACTAGAATGATAAAAGCTGGCGAGCATTGGCTCTGCTAACATTTCGTTGCGCGCTTCTTCTTGTATAGTGCGCCACAACTGTTCGGGGGATGTCTCTATACTATCCATATCCAAATCCATATCAATATACCTAACGTATTTGTCACTATTAGACGTACTGCCCAAGGACATATTTTGTATGCTCTGCGCTCTTTGGCACTACTGCCACTGCGCTATACCGTACATCCTAACCATAAAAAGAGCCACTGGGGCTCTTTTTATGGGAAGTTTAATCTTCAAATAATTTTTTAACTGAGTCAAAAAAGGAATGCTTTTTAGGACTGTGCTTTTTCTGTCCCTCATCGGTCGTTTCTTGGAACTCCCGCAGCAGATCTTTTTGTCGACTATTGAGATTAATCGGTGTTTCAACTAACACTTTAACCATCAAGTCTCCGGTAGCACCACCGCGCACTGGCGAAACTCCCTTACCACGCAGTCTGAACATCTTACCCGTTTGTGTCTCAGCCGGAATTTTCAACTTAACCCGACTATCTAACGTAGGCACTTCAAGCTGCCCGCCCAACGCCGCATCCAAGAAAGAAATAGGCACTTCACAGTATAGATGTCGACCATCACGCTCAAAGATATCATGCGCTTTAACATCCACCTGCACGTACAAGTCACCCGCTGGCCCACCGTTGGCACCCGCTTCTCCCTCACCGGTTAATCTTACTCGATCACCCGTGTCGACACCCGCTGGAATTTTAACCGCGAGTTTCTTCTCTTTGTTAACCCGTCCCTGACCACGACAGCTATTACAAGGGTCGGTAATAATACGACCTTCACCACGACAGCTAGGGCAAGTTTGCTGTACCGAGAAAAACCCCTGCTGCATTCTGACCTGACCCACACCACCACAGGTTTGACAAGTGGTACTGCTAGTACCGGGCTTAGCCCCTGATCCATCACAGGGTTCACAGCCTGCCAAGGTATTAACTTTGATGGTTTTCTCAACGCCGCGAATAGCCTCCTCTAACGAGAGAGACATCGTGTATCTAAGGTCGGCACCGCGCTGTACCGAGCTCTGTCGCCCACCACCGCCACCAAATATATCGCCGAACACATCGCCAAATACATCGCCAAATCCCTGGCCGCCACCGCCACCACCCATACCTTGCTCTAATCCGGCATGGCCGTATTGATCATAGGCGGCACGCTTTTGCGAATCCGACAGTATTTCATTGGCTTCGTTTAGTTCTTTGAACTGAGATTCTGCCTTGGCATCACCAGGGTTACGATCTGGATGACATTTCATTGCCTGACGGCGATACGCCTTTTTTATATCGCGATCGCTGGCGTTTTTATCCACACCCAAAACTTTATAGTAATCTTGCTTCGACATATTCTAACTCTGATAGACAGTGATGAAATTAGCGACCGCAATACGCTGCGATCAAAAATTTTAATGACTGATTAAGGGCCGTAGCTATTACAGCTCTCATTTTAACGCGATAAGCCTCTGACAAATTAATTGTACAGAGGCTTGCGGATAAGACAGTGACGGGCAAGCCCGTCAGCAATAACAATGATTACTTTTTGTCTTCACTCTCTTCTACAACGTCTGCTTCTTTCACTTCTTCGAATTCAGCATCAACTGCGTCATCCCCAGGACCAGCTTCTGCTGTTTCCCCATCGGAAGCAGCTGCTTGTGCCTGCGCTTGCATCTTTTCAGCGATGGGAGCCATCACTTCAGTCAGCGCTGCAGTCTTAGCATCAATCTCTTCTTTATCGTCAGCTTTCAACGCTGTTTCTAACGCTGTAATTGCCTCTTCAACAGCCGTTTTCTCATCGACACTGACTGCGTCTCCAGCTTCGGTCAAGGTTTTCTTAGCAGAGTGAACCATGGCATCACCTTGGTTGCGTGCCATTGATAGCGCCTCGAACTTTTTATCTTCCTCAGCATTCGCCTCAGCATCTACTACCATCGCTTCGATCTCTTCATCAGACAAACCAGAAGATGCCTTAATCACGATAGACTGCTCTTTACCGGTCGCCTTGTCTTTTGCCGATACATTTAAGATACCGTTGGCATCCAAGTCAAAAGAGACTTCAATTTGTGGCATACCACGCTGTGCAGGTGGAATATCTTGCAAGTCAAAACGTCCCAGAGATTTGTTCAAACTCGCCTGTTTACGCTCACCCTGAATAACATGAATGGTAACCGCAGATTGGTTATCTTCGTAAGTAGAGAAAACTTGGCTCTTCTTAGTTGGGATAGTCGTATTTCTCTCAATCAGTGCTGTGGCAATACCACCCGCTGTCTCGATACCCAGCGTTAGAGGGGTAACGTCTAACAGTAACACGTCAGTCACATCACCAGAGAGCACCGCACCTTGAATAGCGGCACCGACAGCAACTGCTTCATCGGCATTGACATCTTTACGCGGTGCTTTGCCGAAGAACTCTTCAACTAGCGCTTGCACCATCGGCATCCGTGTTTGACCACCTACCAAGATAATTTCGTCAATTTCAGAAGTGCTTAAATCCGCATCCTTCAGTGCTTGTGTACAAGGCTTTAACGTGCCTTTAACCAAGTCTTCAACCAAAGACTCTAATTTCGCCCGGGTCAATTTAACATTTAAGTGCTTAGGACCGCTTGCATCAGCAGTGATGTAAGGTAAATTCACATCCGTTGATTGCGCAGAAGACAACTCAACTTTAGCTTTCTCAGCCGCTTCTTTTAAACGCTGTAGTGCCAGCGGATCATTGTGTAAATCAATGCCGGTATCTTTCTTGAACTCAGACGATAAGAAATCGATTAGACGTAAATCAAAATCTTCGCCTCCAAGGAAAGTATCACCGTTAGTGGCGAGTACTTCGAACTGGTGCTCGCCATCTACTTCGGCGATTTCGATGATAGAGATATCGAAAGTACCACCACCTAGATCGTAAACCGCAATAGTCTTATCGCCCTTTGACTTATCCATACCGTAAGCCAGTGCAGCCGCTGTCGGCTCGTTGATAATACGCTTAACTTCTAGACCGGCGATACGACCCGCATCTTTGGTAGCTTGGCGCTGTGCATCATTGAAATAGGCCGGTACTGTGATAACCGCTTCAGAGACACTCTCACCTAGATAATCCTCTGCAGTCTTTTTCATCTTCTTCAAGATTTCTGCAGAAATTTGCGGTGCGGCTAATTTGTTGTCTCGGACCATTACCCAAGCATCGCCATTGTCGGCAGCAACGATTTTATAAGGCACCATTTTGATGTCTTTCTGCACAACTTTGTCTTTAAACTGACGACCGATCAAACGCTTGATTGCAAACAGAGTATTTTCAGGGTTGGTGACCGCCTGACGCTTGGCTGGTTGACCGACTAATATTTCGTTATCTTCAGTGTAGGCAACGATCGACGGAGTAGTACGATCGCCCTCTGCATTTTCAATTACTTTGGCGCTGTCGCCATCTAATACTGCGACACAGGAGTTTGTTGTTCCTAAATCGATACCAATAATTCTGCCCATTTTTTTTCTCCAATTGCACGCCCGCAGGCTGTGCTCAATTCTGTTCTGACCGCTTAACTGGTATATGGATACTAATTAAGCCATTTCAAGTGTTTTTCATATCTAACTGACAATTACTACACAATTATCAACAGGCAGTTATTTCGCTACCATCACCATCGCAGGGCGCAGTAATCGGCCACTGATGGTAAAACCTTTTTGCATCACAGCCACCACTGTATTGCTAGCAGCTTCTCCGCCATCGACCATCGACATCGCCTGGTGCAACTCAGGGTTAAAGACCTCACCTTGAGGATCAATCTGTACCACGCTAAACTTTTCAAGCGCATTCAAAAACATCTGCAAGGTCATCTCAACGCCCTCACTGATTACCTTGTTCTCTTCACTGTCAGATTTTCCCTGCAGGGCCATTCCCAGTGAATCAATAATAGGTAACATCTCATTGGCAAATTTTTCAGTGCCAAACTTATGTGCTTTACTGACATCTTGCTCGGCGCGACGCTTGGTATTTTGCGCATCGGCAACCGTGCGTAGCATCTTATCTTTTAAACTGGCAATTTCATCTTGCGCTGCCACTAACTGCTTAATCATATCCAAGCCTGCCAACGGATCTTGCTCATCACTGACCAACTCAGCGACAACCACTTCAGGTTGCTCTTCAGCACTTTGTGTGGTCGGTGTGCTATCTTCAGTCTTCGCCTCTACTACGGTTTCAGTACTGTCAACGTCAGTAATATCGGTTGGCTTATCTTGCTTGTCACTCATTCTGCTCTCCGCATTTTTCATTATTCTCATTCCAATTTTAATTTTTTTCCGACTGATTATAGTCGGTTCTGAAAAAATCAGAACAAGAGGCCTAAATTGTAGTTGAAATGTATATGGGGATTGGCAAATGCTCTTCAAGTGTTTTGACTAAATAAAGCTGCGATTAACATTTAACCTTGCAAGCGGACATAAAATAACCTATAAAGTACTGTATAAATTATCAGATATCGAGATTGCTATGCTTACACACCTCAGTATTCACAACTTTGCAATTGTAGAGCGCCTAGAGCTAGAACTAGAGCGCGGCATGACCGTCGTCAGCGGTGAGACCGGTGCGGGAAAGTCAATCATGATCGATGCCCTGCAACTCGCCCTCGGTGGTCGAGCCGACAGTGGCGCAGTGCGATCAGGCACTGGCAAGGCAGAAATTATTGCCAATTTCGATATCAGCGGCTTACCGCGTGCCCAGGCGTGGTTAGATGCCCAGGAGCTAAGTTTAGATGCAGAGTGCATACTGCGCCGGGTCATCACCAAGGAGGGCCGCTCGCGTACCTTTATCAATGGTCGCAACTGCCCTGTAAGCTCGCTGCGAGAATTAGGTAAATTCTTAGTGACCATTCACGGTCAGCACGAACACCAAAGTTTGATGCAAAAAGATCACCATCGTACTCTACTGGATAATTTCGGCACGCATCATAAATTACTGGCGAATACCGCCAATCACTACCGCACCTATCATGGCCTCAATAAATCTTTAATTGCACTGACCTGCCAAAGTGCAGAGCAACAGGCGAGAGTACAACTACTGAGTTATCAAGTTGAAGAGCTGGATTTACTAAATTTATTTGGCGAAGAAGTTCAGAGCCTCGAATTAGAGCAGCATAACCTGTCTCAAGCCAGTCAAATTTTAACCAGCGGTCAGCAGCTCTTGAACATTATTGACGAGGGCGAAGAGCAGCAAATTGTGCAACTGCTGACCCAATGCACCATGCTTCAAGCGCAGCTACCCCAGCAAAACAATCAGGTAGAACAAGCGGGCGAGCTAATCAACTCGGCGCTTATCCAGCTTGAGGAAGCCTGTAGTGAAATACGCCACTATTTAAACGCGGTTGAAATAAACCCAGCGCGACTAAACGATGTTGAAGATCGGCTTTCTACTATCTTCAATCTCGCCAGAAAACACCGCGTTGAACCGGCTGAACTGCCAGCACTGCATGGACGCTTAACCGCTGAACTCGATGCGATTAACGGCTCTGACGAATCCATTCAAAACCTCGAATCAGACGTGGCACAAGCACTGCAAGCCTACACGACCAGCGCCACTAAGCTCAGTAAACACCGCATAAAATCGGCGGCAAAACTCAGCAAATCAATCAGCGCTCAGCTCAGTGTATTGGGCATGCCCAACGCTGAATTCATCGTCAGCTTAAGCGAGTGTAACCCCAGCTTATACGGCTGCGAAGAAATTGAATTTATCATTAGCACCAACCGTGGCCAAGAGGCTCAACCGCTGATTAAAATTGCCTCCGGCGGTGAACTATCACGCATTAGCTTGGCCATTCAAGTGGTGACCGCGCAGAGCAACCCCACTGCTACCTTGATGTTTGATGAAGTCGATGTGGGAATTGGTGGTGCAATTGCAGAAGTGGTTGGCAAACTACTGCGCCAGCTTGGAGAACAGAGTCAGGTATTGTGTATCACCCACCAACCTCAAGTAGCCTCTCAAGGACACCAACACTTATTTGTCAGCAAGCAGGCGGACAAGACCCATACGCACTCAAAAATACTGCGTATCGATGCTCAAGACAGAGTGGAGGAAATTGCCCGAATGCTGGGCGGTGTCGACATGACCGAAAAAACCTTGGATCACGCCCGCGAGATGCTACAGCGCTAACAGAATAGAGATACTAAGCACGGCCTTGCGGCACTCTTTGACATCCCTAAAATACAGCTGCGAGATTCGCAGCCTGATCTTTAGCTGCGAGATTCGCAGCCTGATCTTTACCTATTTTTTGTCGTCACTCGGACAGCCACCGGTACAAGTACCGTAGAGGTACAAAGTGCGGTCGGTCAAATCGTAGCCCAAGTCTGAGGCGATTTTTGACTGGCGCGAAACCAAGTCAGTATCAATGAACTCACGTACCTTGCCACATTTAACGCAGACAATATGGTCGTGCTCTTCATCTCTGCTCAATTCAAATACTGAGTGACCACCTTCAAAATGGTGTCTGCTGACCAGACCCGCAGATTCAAACTGAGTCAACACACGGTACACCGTGGCCAGACCTACATCTTCACCTAACTCCATCAAAATCTTATAGATGTCTTCGGCGCTGAAATGATCTCCCTCACCTGCTTTCTCTAAAATTTGATATATTTTTACCCGGGGCAAGGTAACTTTTAAACCCACTTTACGTAATTCTTGATTTTCAAGAGCCATAATTATCTTTCTCTATTGATTCTAGCGACTGGATGCTACTATATTAACTTAAATATTGGATAATAGTGGAAAAATTTACCCATGCAAAAATTCTTAGTCTTATTAACTGCCATCATATTAATGTCTGGCTGCACTCAATTTCCCGGCGTTTACAAACTGGACATTCCACAAGGCAACATTATCGATCAAGAGCAGGTCGACCAGTTGCAGCCCGGCATGACACCAAGACAAGTACAATACATCATGGGCACCCCAATTGTCACCGACACCTTTAACGCCAATCGTTGGGATTATATCTATACCATGAGAAAAGCTGACCAAGCACCGATCAACACTCATCTGTCTATCATCTTCGACAATGGTGTTCTGTCTAATGTTAAAGGTGACCTGCGTCCGCAATAACAGCTGGCAGATCGCGCGTTAGTCAAAGGCGTGCTTTACTGTATATTAACAGCTTTACAGCGAGTATGAACCACAGTGTTAATTATCTTTAACGCTGTGGATATAATCTCTGCAAATAACACCGGTGCTCGTCAGGGATTGCTGTTAGGTAGTTTTTAATTTCTCAGCACGACGTGCCCTAATCACCATGGGATCAGCCGTTAACGGTCTATACAGCTCAACCCTGTCGCCCTCGCGCAAGATCTCCTGTTTCGGCTTTCTGATACCTTTGCCAAAGATACCCATGGGGATCGTCTCTATATCGATTTCTGGGAACACCGCCACAATATTGGATGCAACGGCTGCCTCATATGCACTGGTGCCCTCAGCCACCTGGATCACCAAAATCTTTTGCACCTTGATGCCGGCAAATGCCACTTCAACTTGTATCATCTTCATAATTTTGTAGGGTAGATATTATCGGCGCGCTTGACGAAGGCTTCAACCATCGTATTGGCCACTTGAGAGAACACTTTAGACATTGCAAAAGCCGCAATTTTTCCTGAAAAATCAAAATTTAAGATTAGTTTCACCTTGCAAGCCTCGCCATTGAGCGCGATAAAGTCCCAGTGACCAGATAAGTGTTCGAAGGGCCCCTCTACCAACTCAAATTCGATTTTACTGGGTTTTTGTAATTTATTACAGGTGGTAAAACTATATTTTAAGCCCGCTTTCGCCAGCTGTAAAGACGCCACCATTTGCTGCTCAGTACTAGAAATAATCTCTGTTGACGCACACCAAGGTAAAAACTCAGAATATAAGTGCACATCATTGACCACATCGAACATCTGTTGCGCACTGTGAAAAACTAAGGCACTTCTGTCTATTTGGATCATTTATAAAAAGCTACCCATCAGAATAAAATATGGCTGAGATTATAACGCCTTAAAGCAAACAGACAACGTTTACCTTGAAGCGCTACCAAATAGCTGGTCATTGAGGGCCGTCAGCAACGCCTCATCCAATTGGTTGAGTACCAGTACCAGTAAAAACAGACTGGGGACAATAAACCGAATTAAAAAATACCATAAATATAGCCAGCCAATGCCAGAGTTTTTAATCTCATCACGTACCAGTGCCGGCTTTAATATCCAACCGACATAGATAGCCACCAATAAACCGGCGAGAGGTAATACCATTTTTGCCGTGACGATATTGAGCAAGTCAAAGAGTTTGTAGTTAAGACCGCTCACCTGGTGAATAAAAGTCCATTGATCAAAACTGGCCAAACTTATTAACCAGGCGATGAAACCGATGATAACGGCAGCGGCCCAGCGCCCGGTTTTAAAGCTTTGAGAAAGCCAGACAATAGAAGGTTCAAGCAATACCAGTGCTGAGGAGAGCGCAGTCAAGAGCACAAAAACAAAAAACAGTACCCCTTGAATTTGACCATTAACCATATCCCCATAGGCGGTAGGCAAAGAGACAAACAACAAATCGTAACCGGAGGCGGGGCTAACTTGCGCCAGCAACAAACTGGGAAAAATAATCAGACCCACTAGCGCCGAGACGACAATATCGACCAGCGCGACGCTACACACAATCGCACCGATGCCTCTTTTCTTGGGTAGATAGGCACCGAACACCATCAGTGAGCCCATGCCAATCGACAGCGTATAAAAGGCGTGCTCAAAAGCCAATAAAAAAGAGGACAACCCTATTTTACTGGCATCGAAGCGAAATAAATAATGGATCGACTGTTCAAAAAACTGACTCTGCACCGAGTAGTAGAGTAAAAACAACAAGACAATTGCCGACATAGGCACCAGGTAGACCAAACTACGTGCCAACCCCTTATTGAAACCAAAAATCAAGATCGCCACCACGGTAGCAACAAAACCGCTCTGGTATAAAAACAGTGAATCTAGGTCTGCCCGGATAGTGGCAAAATGGACAATTGCAGCCGTGCGGCCGATATCGGCAAAGCTACCTTGATACATCTCTAATAAATAGCTGATCGCCCAGGAAGCTACGACACTGAGCAGTACAAAAATACTCAAGCCGGCAAACAGGCCCAAGAAGCCGATTAACGACCAGCGCTGAGATGCCTGTGAACGGCTCGCGGTATTTTTTAAAGCTTGTACCGGATTTGCCTGACCAATATGGCCAATGACCACCTCGGAGAGCATCATCGGCACACCCATCAGTGCAATACACAACAGGTACAGGCCAACAAAAGCGCTACCGCCGTTTTCAGCCATGACAAACGGGAACTTCCAGATATTACCTAAGCCTACAGCACCTGCCGTTGCCGCCAAAAAGAACACCCAGCGACTCGACCAGACACCCATCCGACTGCCATCATAAATCATCTTTCAATTACCCAATTATTAGGAGACTCCAACATAGCGTCTCACGCTAAGATAAAACAAGGCAAAAATCAGCAATACAGTGGAGGCAGTAAAACCCTTGCGTTAGGGTTTCACTGCGGCAAAAGAGCAGTCAGCATGCTCCACTTTTGGCTATTGAACCGGCTTTTGACCACTGTCAACTCGCGCGTAACAGTTAGCTGAGATCTCATTAGAATAGTACAACAAAAGAAACATCTGGTTCTAATACCAGTCATGGTTGCTGTTTATAATAAAGTGACAACTTTTTCAATATACATCAACAACCCGTGCAAAATACAGGCATTTGCCCAAACTTAAACATAAATAAACCCAAGGTTAATCCCCACGCCAATAAATCGCATAAATTATGAAGAATTTCTGAATTAGCTGCTATCGAAAAAGCAGCGCCATGGTTATACTCCCCGCCATGGCTAAAAAGAAAAAAGCAAAAAGATCCGGTAACTCAATCTGTCAGAACAAACGCGCCAGACACGAGTACCATATCGACGAGACATTAGAGGCAGGACTAGTACTGGTAGGCTGGGAAGTAAAGAGCTTACGGGATGGTCGTGCGCAACTCACAGACTCCTACGTGATGTTCAAAGACAGTGAAGCTTGGCTAGTTAATGCCAACATGACCCCGCTTAAACAGGCGAGCACTCACTATGTCACCGAGCCACGTAGACCGCGCAAATTACTGATGCACTCCCGGCAGATATCTAACTTGGCATTTGCCGTAGAGGCAAAGGGATTTTCCTGTATCGCCCTGGCACTGTACTGGAAAGACGACCGGGTAAAATGTGAAGTGGCGCTAGTGCGTGGTAAACAGCAACACGACAAGCGTGCCACCGAAAAAGACAGAGACTGGAACCGCCAAAAACAGCGCGTGCTCAGCACTCGATAAACCACTGGCCAAATCACCCTCAATAATCTAACCCGGATGATACATACAAAATTCGGGCTAGATTAAAACAGCTGCTAAACAACCGGCAGAATCGAACCTTTCAGACGCTTTGTAATCCTATACTTTAGTATTCGACTAAAAAGAGGCCACTATGAAAGTAAAATTCTACTTAATTGCCAGCGTGTTAATTAGCTTGATCAGTATCAGCAGCTACGCGGCACTACCCGCTATCGACTCCCAGGGGAAAATATTACCCTCTCTCGCCCCCATGTTACAAAAAGTTAACGATGCCGTCGTTAACATCGCCACCTACTCCACCCGTACCACCCGCAACAACCCGCTGATGAACGACCCCTTTTTTAGGCGCTTTTTTGAAGGCCAGCGTGGCGGTCAGCAAACCCGACAGAGTGTCAGCGCAGGCTCCGGCGTGATCGTCAATGCCGCCAAGGGTATCATCATGACCAACTATCATGTCATACAAAACGCCGACCGGATTAAAGTATCCTTGATCGATGGCCGCAATTTTGACGCCACCTTACTGGGCACTGATCCAGACTTAGACATCGCCATTTTGCAAATTAGCGCCGCCGATCTAAAGCAGGTAAAATTAGCCGACTCCTCAAGAGTCCAAGTCGGGGACTTTGCCGTTGCAATAGGCAATCCCTTTGGTTTGGGTCAAACCGTCACCACCGGCATCGTTAGTGCCTTGGGGCGCTCAGGGCTTGGCCTAAAGGGCTACGAAAACTACATCCAAACCGACGCCTCGATCAACCCGGGCAACTCAGGCGGAGCACTGGTCGACTTAGCCGGACGTCTAATCGGCATCAACTCAGCGATCATCGCCCCAGCGGGGGGTAACGTCGGTATAGGCTTTGCCATCCCCATCAACATGGCCAAGGCCAGCATGCGACAAATTCTGCAGCACGGCGTGGTAAAGCGCGGCCAGATTGGGGTCAGCATCCAGGACATCACCGATCAACTCAGAGCGGCCTTCAACCTCAAAAATGGTCAGCAAGGCGTACTTATTACCGGGGTTGGCGACAACACCCCCGCCAAGCGAGCGGGCTTAAAATCCGGTGATATCATCACCTTCGTCGATGATAAAGCCACCAACTCCATCAATGTATTACGCAGCCAGATAGGGATTAAAAACATCGGCGACACCGTCACCCTGATCGTCTTGCGCAAGGGCAAAAACCGCACTTTTACCCTGCCGATAGGCAATCCGCAGCAATTTGGCAGCCGTAATAACCAGCCCAGCCTCAGTACCGATTTACACCCACTCTTGGCCGGCGCCAGCTTTAAAACCAGTCGCAACCGCAACGGGGTATTCGTCGCCTCGATCAACGACCATTCAGTGGCCGCCGCCAATGGTTTAGAGGCGGGCGATTTAATCACCAAAACCAACAAAAAACGGGTGCAAAACTTAGCCGAATTCAAATCGGCACTGCGCATCAGCAGTGCATCGCTTTTTTTAGAGATCAACCGCAACGGCCAGATGCACTTACTAGCGATTAGATAGGGGCAGCGAGCGACCAGGGACGGTAAAATACCGAGCTAGGCAGTCAAGCTTGGGCTCTGTGCTGCTGAGGTAAAGCTGCCTATCAACGGCAGCTTGTCGAACCCAGACGCGAGCAGCAATTCTATAATTCATTAAATCACCGAGCGCAAAACCAGCCTTTAGGACAGCTGCCCTAATGCATATAATCAAGCGCAACGGCGACTTCTCAGTGACAATCCTCACCTTCTTATCATCAGCCTCTTATTATCACCCTCTGCTCTTCTCAGCTTTAAACGATGGCCTTATCATCTCTCCAGAAGACTGTTTATTATAGAATTTTAAGTTTACCGAACAAACCAGACAGCAAACTAACCAACGGCGCTTAAAACCCTTCCCTCCAATCTTTGCCTCAAACCCTGCCCTCGCTGCAGCGTTTTTTTGGTGTAACTATCTAGACCAATCACAGCACCTAATCAGCAATGAAATCAGCTGTCTTGAGTAATAACCATCAACATATAAATGAATAGGACAATTGACCAAATAATCAGCCCAAAGGCCGGTACAGGTTGCGACCGCCGGTTGCTTCAGAGCTTTTTTAGCCACTCTTTTAGATCGGCGCAGCTTTATTTAGCTATTTGAGCTGTTTTTCGCAGAATTAAGCGTCGATCTGGAAAATAGTGCTTTCTATCTCGAAATGAGTCATTATAATAGCCACTACTTTGGGGGTGACTTGGATTCGACGCTGATTACAAACCCTTAGGTGCATGTCGTGAGTGTAGTGAATCACGTTAATCCCTTACTACAAAGTTATAGTTGCAAACGACGATAACTACGCACTAGCAGCTTAAGTCTGCTACGCAACACCTCAAGGTGCCTATAACTAGAGGATTTGTTGTGTCATTCGAGATGGGATCGCCCGGAAGCTTTGTCTCAAGCGGAACGGTTAAAACTAAAGAGGCTCGCCCTAAACGCCCTGACCTTCGGGCCGTGCTGGGTTAACTTAGTAGAAGTGTCTAAGCATGTAGATCTTGAGGCAGCGGATTGGCGGACGCGGGTTCGAAACCCGCCACCTCCACCAAATGCCAGAGAATCCCCCTAAGTGGTCACCTAGGGGGATTTTTTTTGCCTTTAATTTGGTGCTCTGGCTGGTTTTGGAACCGCGGAGCGGGTTTGAGTCGAGCGTCAGCGACACATTGCCGCATCTTTACCGTGGCAACCCGAAGGGTGAGGAGTGCAGCGACGAGTCAACCGGTCACTGATATACAGCCCCTAGTCTTTACCTAGGGTGCATTTATTCTTTTATGCTTGTCTTAGTTTTTAGATCAACTGATTAAAGATATTTAACTGACTTCTTTTCTAAAGCTTAAGGTCAAGTAACTAAATGCAGTTTCGACTGCGTCGAGTTCATTTCTTTTGACGAAAAAAAGAAACCGAACCAAAGAAAATTTCGCCCTGCTATTGCCGAAACACTCCTCCGCTATTCACTAAATTCTCGGCCGTTCGCCAGGGACATCCATGTCCCACTCACTCTACGCGTCATCCTGACGCTTCGCTTCGATAATTTAACCAATAGCTCCGGCGGCAATACAAGGTAGTTTGTGGCTCCGTAGGCAGGCTTGAGGTGCAACTATAGTATGAAGCATTAAACTCTTTCATTGATCAAAGGCAAAAGACAAGACCTCACCCGATCCCTACTTATTAGTTTCTTTTAGTTTTTGTCCCTTATTAGCTTTGATTACAATATGTAATATAGTGGCATACACTTTCTCCAAATTTTGCACTCATGCTATCCCTAACAATTTACCTATATTACAATCACTTATTCTGGAAGAGTTATAGCTAGCACTTCCATCTAAAGGCAATACTTAAACACAAGGGAATATAGAAATGAAGATGCTAACAATCATCACTGCACTAACTACTGCTGCATTGCTTTCAGGTTGCTCTGCAACTAAAGTTATTGAACAAGCACGCGGTATAGAGCTTGTGAACACCAAACCAGACTCTGAGAAATGTGAGTTTGTTGGTGAGATAGTAGGCTCTCAAGGAAACTGGGCCACGGGGGATTTGACTTCAAACAAAAATTTAGTAATTGGCGCACGTAACGAATTAAGGAATGAAGCTTATAAGCTAGATGCCAACATTGTGTACATCCTAGACATGAAGAACACTAATGCATACGGTTCTCTCGGGACAACAAACACTACAGCTGTTGGTAAGGCATATAAGTGCGAGTCATGATCTTACATTTGACCTGTATTTTACCACACGTTTAAAAACCCATACACTGGGTTACACATAAGAAATACACGACACCTCAATAAAGTCAATAAATTACTTGATTCTGGTAAGTACCCAGCAACTCCACCAAATACCAGAAATAATGCCTTCCTTGAATTTATTCAGGAGGACTTATTCGTCTTTTATTTGGGAGGTTGTTGGTTGAGAAACTGCAGAGCGAGGCGAGTAGAACTCAGCAGCGAATCAATCCGTCACTGCTAAACAGCCCCTAGCGTTAATCTAGGGTGCATTACTCTTTTTAAAATTTAGTGACTAATGACTTTCACCGATTTGTTTTTTATGTACTGGAAGTGCGATATATAGCGGTTATGTGGATATCAGAGAGATTTAAGGTCAAGTTTCTAAATACAGTTTAGACTGCGTGGACTCACTTTCTTTTGACGAGAAAAATTAAAGTAAGCAAAGCAAAAACTCGACCTGCTATTGCCGAGAGACTCCTCCGCTATTGATTAAATTCTCGGCCGTTCGTCAGGGACATCCGTGCCCCACTCAATCTACACGTCATCATGACGCTTCGCTTCGATGCCTCGGCGGCAATACAAGGTGATTGATGGCCCCGTAGCTTGGGTTTTGGATAGCTAGGCTATGAAGCATTAAACTCTTTCATTGATCAAAGACAAAAGACAAGACCTGAACCCAGTTCCCTCATCAACAACGTCTTAAGCCCTCTTAGGCAAACATTTCAAGACGCCTTCTATGATGGTGTGATTGATAAAAATCCAATGGATAGATTTAGAAGTCTCTCACCTAAAATACGAGAACCAAAGCCTTTTAACAAGAGTGAAATTGATGGAATTCTTAATCAATTGGCTGGTCAAGAGAAGAACTTAATCCAGTTTGCTTTTTACTCAGGGTTAAGGACTTCCGAGCTAATTGGCTTGCGCTGGGAAGATGTAGATTTAAACAGAAACTTAATTCACGTAAGAACTGCCGTTGTTAGGAGACATGAAAAAACTACCAAGACAGCGTCAGGACAGAGGACTATTGAGTTACTACAAGAAAGCAAGCAAGCCCTTGAATCCCAACTAGTATTAAGCAGCGCATCTGTTAGAGTGTTTCATGATCCAACTACCGATAAACAGTGGTTAGGTGACCATATTATTAGAAAGCGAGTTTGGATACCTGCTCTTTTAAACGCAGGTGTCGAATATAGAAATCCCTACCAAACCAGACATACTTTTGCATCAATGCTACTGACTGCTGGTAAAAACCCTATGTGGGTTGCTCAACAAATGGGGCATAAAGATTGGGGAATGATTAGAAAAGTTTATGGCAGATGGATTTCTTGAAACTAGAAATAAAATAATGGAAAGTTTATATGAATCGAGAATCTGAACTTATACATGCCTTTTTACTTGGTGATGATCACATTAAACATCCTTTTAATGTGTCATTATTTTTAGAAGATATTAACTGCCAGCATTGTAGAATAATGAAAGGACTTAACTTTTCAATACCGAAAAAAAAATCACTAGATCACAGTAAACACATAGCACTCGAAAAAGGATTTCCTATGAACTTAGTCACGCCCTCTCTAGAAATAACTTTAAATGAAGGATTCTCACAAGATCTTTTCAATAGAGAAAATTTCGGAAATCAGTTAATGAAATTAGTTGAGAGATCTAATGGTAAACTTGTAATGTCATTAGATGCTCAATGGGGTGAAGGAAAAAGTACCTTTGTTAGAATGTGGCAAGGACTGCTTAAAAAAAATAAAATCCATAGCATATATATTGATGCTTTTGAAAATGATTATATTGATGACGCATATATATCAATTATAAGTGAAATAACAGCCTATGCTGAGGTTCATGTACCTAAAAGCAAAACAGAACAAATAAACAACCTAAAAACAAAAGCTAAAGAAATTGGCGTAAAATTATTGCCTTGGTCAACTAGATTATTAGTTAAAACAGCCTCTTTAGGCATCATCAAAGATAGTGACATCGAAGAATTAATCTCAATCAAGACCGATATTTCTAAAAGTACATCGACAATCGTAGGAAACTTCATTGAGGAGCAACTCAATTCACATAAAGAAGACACACAGGAGTTAAGTTCTTTCAAGCTGCTTTTAGAAGAGTTACCCAATCTTATTACGAACAATTCTAATAAACCTTTAGTAATCATTATTGATGAGCTTGATAGGTGCAAACCAACCTATGCAGTTCAGATCATAGAAAAAATTAAGCATCTATTTTCAGTCAAAAACATTGTTTTTCTTTTGGTTATGCATAAGAGTCAGCTAGAGGAAGCAGTACGTAATATCTACGGGCAGAACATTGATGCCCAAACATACTTACAAAAGTTCATTAATATAGAAACAACGCTACCTAAGCGAGTTACAGCTAGAAACGAAAATGATTTAAAACTGTATTGCACTAAACTATATGATCTACATCAGATTAATGCTTGGAATGATAAAGCTCTAATTCTTAAATTTATCGCAGAATTGGCGGAGCATTTCGACCTTTCACTTCGTCAATTAGAGAAATCTTTTACTAATATTACAATTTTCTATGCGATTAGCGAAGAAGCTGAAATCAGAATCCCGCAGTTAATTTGTTTTTTATCTGTTATTAAAACTAAATTTCCCAGTTTGTTTAAATCCTTATTAACTAATACATCAAGCTATCATCAAATGTGTGATTTTACCAATTTCCCTGATTTTAAGATTCAGCACGAAAAGGACAGTCCTCTGTTCTTAATAATAACAATCCTTAAATACACATTACTAACTGATGAACAAGTTACCTTACTTCATCCAAAGGATTATTCTAAAGAATATTTCGCTAGAAATACTTGGATGCAACATTTTTCAGATAGAAAAGAAATTCTAACCTATTTTTGTGAAAAATTAAGTTTATTCAATTCTTGATCATTGATGCTTTAATAATTAAATTGAAAGCAATGACACTATTATGACACAATAACCTATAACTTTTTGATTGGTAAACGATGATGCAAGGTTCGAAACCCGCCACCTCCACCAAATGCCAGAGAATCCCCCTAAGTGGTCACCTAGGGGGATTTTTTTTGCCTTT
>JABSRA010000047.1 GCA_013215445.1 Oceanospirillaceae bacterium | reverse complement strand
TCAAATAACCGATCCCTCGCTACGATCGCTGCCCTCAGTTAGGCTCCTTGGAGCTTCACCGAGAGCAGACTGATCTACTGCGAACCCGTCTATTTGGTTAAATTCAACGCTAACTATCGTTAAATAGCACGCTATTCGCCTCAAGTGACCATTAAATTTTCCTCAAATAACCGATCCCTCGCTACGATCGCTGCCCTCAGTTAGGCTCCTTGGAGCTTCACCGAGAGCAGACTGATCTACTGCGAACCCGTTTAGGTGATTAATTTAAGGCTAACTGGTTATAAAATATCACGCTATTGCCTCAAGTGACCGCTGATTTTTCCTCATACAATCTTACTTTCGCTACGAGCGCAGTTCTCGGACAGCCTCCTAGCTATTTAAGCTCTGTCGCTCCACGATGTTGACACTCTCATTACTCTCACTATATAAAATGACCACTTCACCGCTATCTAGCCTCTGGCGCACAGCAGCCACTTTATCCGCCAAGGTTAAAGTATAATCACCATAGTCGGTGCCTTCACGGGTCACAAACTCTTCGATTAAGTTCTGCAAAGTCTCCACTGCTATCGATAAATGGGGGATGATCATCTTAAATGGTTACTCCCAACTTATTCAAAAACACCACAAAATCAGCCTCACTTAATACTTCAATGCCTAAATCTTCCGCTTTTTTCAGTTTAGAGCCCGCTGCTGCCCCCGCGACCACACAGTCCGTTTTTTTAGAGACACTGCCCGACACTTTGGCGCCGAGTTCTTGTAAATGCGCCTTCGCTTCACTGCGACCCATCAATTCTAAGGTGCCGGTTAATACATACACTTTGCCTGCCAAGGCTAACTCGGCTGCGGCTACCGGCTCGGCTTCTGGCCAATTCACTCCCGCTTCGCGCAGGCTTTTGATCACCGCTAGATTGTGCGCTTGCGCAAAAAAACTGACGATATGTTTGGCCACAATCGGCCCCACATCCGTGACTTGCTCCAAACGTTCAACATCTGCTGCGATAACTCGTTCTAAATAACCAAACTCTTTACTTAAGTTGCGCGCCGTGGCTTCACCTACTTCGCGTATGCCAAGTGCGTAGATAAACCGCTCAAGGGTAGTCTGCTTAGTGCGTTCAATCGTGGCTAATAGCTTATCGACTGATTTATCGCCCATGCGCTCTAGACGCATTAAATTCAACTTAGACAAGTAGTAGATATCATCAAACTTAGCGACCATCTCCTTACTGACTAAGGTATCAATTAATTTTTCACCTAGACCATCAATATCAAGCGCTTTTTTGGAAACATAGTGAATCAGTGCCTCTTTGCGCTGTGCAGCACAAGTCAAACCGCCGCTACAACGCGAGATTGCCTCCCCTTCAATGCGCACAATTTGCGACTGACAAACCGGGCAACTGTCCGGAAATACCACCGCTTGACTGTTTGCAGGGCGATCTTCTGTTATCACTCGCACTACTTTTGGTATCACATCTCCCGCTCTGTGTACCACCACGGTATCACCCACCTGCAAACCCAGCCGCGCTATTTCGTCCATGTTATGCAAGGTGGCATTACTGACCGTTACCCCACCGACAAAAACCGGTGCTAATCTCGCCACGGGTGTAATAGCCCCAGTGCGACCCACTTGGAACTCTACTTTTTCAACGGTGGTGACGGCTTCTTCCGCGGGGAACTTATAGGCAATTGCCCAGCGGGGTGCCCTGGAGATAAAGCCTAAGCGTTGCTGTAGGCGATAATTATTGACCTTGAATACCAGACCGTCTATTTCATAGGGTAACTGGTTACGCAACTGCTGCATTTTTTCTATATAGGCCAGTTTTTCGGCCAAACTAGTCGCTTTGACTAAGTGAGGATTGATTTTCAAACCCCAACTGTTGAGCAATTTCAAGGTGGCGATGTGATCATCCGGGATATCGCCACCCTCAACGACCCCGACACTGTAACAGCACATCTCTAACGGTCTTCTGGCAGTGATTTTAGGATCGAGTTGGCGCAGAGATCCCGCTGCAGCATTGCGCGGATTGACAAAAAGTTTATCACCAATTTTTGCGGCATGCGCATTCATCGCGGCAAAACCCGCCTTGAGCATATAAATCTCACCGCGCACTTCTAGTTTTTCGGGGTAGCCACTACCTCGAAGTTTCAGCGGTATCGAGGCGATAGTGCGCACATTATGGGTAATATCTTCACCGGTGGTACCATCGCCTCGGGTTGCCCCGCGAATCAACACCCCCTTTTGATAGAGTAAACTGACCGCAATGCCATCCAATTTTGGCTCGCAGGCGTATTCAATATGACTGTCGCTGGTTAATCCTAAGCGATCATTGATGCGCCGCGCAAAATCCCCCAACTCGTCGCCATTAAAAGCATTATCTAAAGAGAGCATCGGCATTTCGTGGGTTATCTGGCTAAATCCCGCTTTCGGCTTGGCGCCGACTCGCTGCGTCGGCGATTGCGCACTCACCATATTAGGGTTATCTTTTTCCCAAGCTTGCAACTGCTTAAACAGTTTATCGTAGTGAGCATCGGGAATACTCGGCTCGTCTAAAACATGATAGCGATAATTGTGTAAATCTATGCTTTCACACAGTTGCTGAATTTCTTGAGGTAAGACATTTACCGACATGGGCATTCCAATAAATTAAGATCAATCGAACGCTATCAATATAGCTGAAGATGAGTGCGACTATCTATTTTTTGTCAAAAATATTGACCCGAAAATTGCATGCAACATCCGGGTTAAGAGAGGAAATTTTTACAGGAGAATAAGTGCAGTATTTCTCTGCACTTGATGTGCTATTGAGCGCGGCGGCGCAACTTATTCATTTCGTGAATACGCACCCGCTCTTTATAATGCTCTTTAGTTTGTGGTCTTAATACCGATCTATCATCATCTAATAGGTCACCGTGTAAATGCATTGCTACGGTTTCGGCTGTTGCCAGCATACATTCCAAGGCTCTTTTAGGATCGACAGGTTCATCCATCGACATAAAGAAAGAGACGCCTGGAGTAGCCGTGTCATCCATGGTATCTATATCAAAGGTACCGGGGTTAATAGCGTTAGCCATACTAAATTGTACCGCCCCCTCGTCTAGCCCATCCTCAAAACGGTGAAAGACATCCATATAACCAAACTCCATACCACAAGCTTCAACGACCTGCCTTAGTACCGCACCATTCAGGTATTCCTCTTTGGCTACCACGGTGATGATCAAGACAGCGTTAGGATCATCGACATTGGCAATTGCCTTGCGCGGTTTCTTCGGTGCAGCTGGGGCTTTGCTGGTACTCTGATCTTCTGCCTCATCAAAGAAGCTCTTTTGCTGAACCTCCCCAGGTTCCGCTACTCTAGGTTCTGCTTCACTCGAAATAAGCCTCGACTCATTCTGTTGCGCCGCTGGCTGTTCGACAATACCATCCATTAATGGATCGGCACTGAAATCTTGAGTTAATGCGTTAAAACCAAGGTTGTCCGCATCATCAGTCTCACTGCTGTTAGGTGCAAGCTGCTGATCTTCATCGAAATCAGCACCAGAGAGTAAGCTTTCAGATAATTGATTTTCTGACAGTAGCGGGTCTTCTTCGATACTATCTTGGGTTACATCGGTAACTCTGCCAGTAGCCGACTGCGCCGTCGCTGATTGCTGCTTTTTAAGAATCTCGGTGATCGGCATGTCTAACTCATTGGCGACAGCTTGCTGATCTACCACTAAATCTGCTTCAAACTGCTCAATAAGGTGTTCTGAGCTACTCTCGTCCTGATAACCATCCATCAGCGGATCAAACGCTGCAAAATCTTCAGGAGGTTGCAGTTCAGTGACTGGCTGTGGCGATACTTGCGACTGAGTTTGCTCTGGCTCAAGCTCTATAGCACTCTGCTCGGTTATTTCTGCAGCTATTGATTGGTTATGTTGCGATAATTTTCGCGCCGCCTCTGCTAATTCTGCATCGGTGGGCTCTAGCTCAAGCTCAACGGGGGCTCTTTCTGTTATTACTGGTTGTGGCTGTGGTGTTAATGCTGCTGCTGTTAACTGAGGTTCTATTGAAGTAACAGCTTCGGGTTCAGGCTCTACTAATTCTGGCACTTGCATAATCGTCGCTACAGTTGCCGGCGCTGGCTGTGCGGCATTGGTTAACGCTAAATCTAAATCAGCCGTCATCTGTCTTACGTCACCATCGATGTCTTCCAAACTTACGTCATCATCAATAACGGTGGTTAATGCTCTCTGAGTGTCCGTTTCGCTAGAGAGCGCTTCACTATTATCTGTTGGGGCGAAATATTCACTCTCACTTTCACCTTTAGCCTTATCCTCACTTTCTCTATCCGATATTTCTTTTAATCTAGCTTTTAAATCATCAATTTCTAATTGCTTAGCGGCTATATCATTTTCAGCTTGCTCTGCTTGCGCTTTCTCCTGAGATTCAGCATGGATAATCGCTGAGAGATTCACTCTATCTAGATTTTGTTCTGCCAGCAGTTGTTCAAATTTATCGGCGCCTAAAATATTGCTGCTATTTCCCAGTACACGATCTCGATAAGTCAACCCCCCATTGCCAGATTCAGTGACTGCTGGCTCAGATGATGGGACGGGATCAATGGTAGCGGTCGATTTTTTTGACTGTGCAAAAGTATGCAGCAAATTATTGACTATCTGATCGGTCTCTTCTTTGCTTACCCGCTCAAGTGGGGTTTCAGCTTTATCCTGAGAGACAGCTGCTGGGATGCTCTCAGGCTCAGAACTTTTAACCAGTTCAGAGCTGCTATCAATAGTTTGCTGGCTAACAGTTTCGGCAACTTCAGGGGCGCTATTAGCCTCTTTTTTCTTGAGAATATCTGGTACAGTAAAAGACTCGTCAGCCTCTGACCTGGCGAGTCGGTTTGGCGCTGCGACGACAGAGCTTTGCACGTCCGGCATTGAGTCTTCAAACTCAACGCTCTCTTCACTGGGCACTCCACTATCTACAGTAGCAGATTCAGCCGACACAAAAGGGGCGACTGCCGGCTCAAACTGCTTGGCTTGCGGCGCCTGTTCAATAATGTCAGGGATAGCAATAGGGTCTGCTGCAATAACTTGTGCTGTGGTTAGATTAGCTGCGATGGGTGCTGCGGTATCTGCTTCATCTACGTTAACGGGAGGTAGCACTTCTGTCTGGTGATCAGGACCGTCTATATTCATCCCCAACACCGGCTCTATTCGCTCGCGCTTCTTTTCGCTTAATAGCTTTGAAACGGGAATTGGATCAATATTAATCTCGACATTCTGCTGAGCTGACAACTGCTTTTTTTGATTTTCTGCAAACTGAGTTTTTTCGACTACTTGCTTGCTCTTAACAGATGCCTGTCGCGCCACAAATTTATCCACAGGTTTCTGCGTGGTTGAGCTTTGCTTACCATTATCCGCTGTTTCTTTGGCTTTAAATACTCGCACGCTACCCAGCGGCAACTCTGGATTAAATGTCTGAGCACCTAATTCCGAGAGTTTCTCATCTATGTCTATTTTTAAGGTATTGCTTTGGGCTCTCATACGGCGCCAGCCGTCAACAATAATGAGTACGATGACTATTATTGCCCCAACAATTAACCACTCTCGCAAGCCTACTTCCATAGAAAAAAAACACCAACTGACAATACAAATGAATATGGACTATAAAATAAATACAACGCTATTTGACCACTTTATTTATTAATAGCTTAACTGGGTCTTGAGTTTCTGACACCACCGTGAAGATAACTTCAGATTCAAAATCTCCTCGCTGCGCCTGCGGTTGACCACTCATCGAGATTCTAGCACTAACTTGAACCTTTTTCTGTAAAGAAATCTTAACACTTGGCATCATTGCCATACTATCATCCAAAATAAGACGTTTAGGTAATTCAGACAAACGTAATTTGACCGCCGCGAGCGGCATTCTACCACCAATAGCCTTGGCAAAGACAAAAACCAAGGTATCTGCGCCCAGTTGAGCTTTAATTTCATCCGTCACTTGAACATCAACTACCACGCTTAAATTAGCGATATGCTCATCGACAATCACAACTTCACCCTGCAATCGCTCCTCTGCTTTTGCAATACCCGCACGCAGCGCCTCAGCGGCATCAACTTTAGCATTTAGCAGTGACTTTTTCCAAAACTTAATGGCCAGTTGATACTGTTCAGCTTCAAAAGCATCTATCCCTAACAACCCCAGCGACAATACCTCATTAGCATCCAATTTTAAGGCGCGGCTTATCTGTACTTGCACTCTAGCGGTCACCCGATTATCGACAAAATATAAAGCCTGGGCATACTGACCAATAATACTGGCATATTGCGGCGTCTCTTCAGCTAAATAGAGTAAAACGTTGGCATAACTCTGCGCCCCTCTTTTAAACTGGCCACTGCCCATATACGCGCCCGCTAACATAAACCAGCCTTCAGCATTATCAGGGTTGCGCGCCAGTTCAGCTTCTAACATTGCTACCGCCTGCTCTGCGGTTGGTTTTTCCGAAGGTGACTGCTGCAATTGAGCTCTCTTGGCACTCCACATTAGCTCTTCCGCACTGCCGTATTTGGCATAAAAACCCAATGCAATCGCCGGTAATAATGCACATAAAGCCAATACACCGATTAACTGAGGCCGGCTCACTTTGTTAGATGTCTGTAGCGATGCCGTCGTCGTAGAGGCATCCGACAACAAGGTTTTTTCCAACTCTAGCTGCAGGGCTGCAAAATCATCCTCTGCCAACACTCCCTGTTCCCGCTCCAACTTTAACTCAGACAATCGCTGCTCAAACATACTAATATTTTGCTGCTGTCTATCAATCGCTGTCGATGCGCCCTGCCCCAGGATTCTTAGCAGCGGCCAACAGATGAAAGCCATTGCCAATATCGTTAATAGAATGATGGCGATCCAAAGTTCAATCATGTTTTTTATCCAATAGCGCTTTGATTTGTTGTTGATGGTCACGGGTTGCAGAGTTGTCTAACGATGCTTGCGCACTATTTTTGGTCTGTTTTTTAACTTTGCGTCGACTCAGGGTTAGGACCACCGCAAAGCCTGCGATCAACAAGACAAAGGGGCCATACCACAGCACATACGTCAGGGAGTTCAACGAAGGCTTATACAAGACAAACTGACCATAACGTTCCACCATAAAACTTTTGATCTGCTCGGTGGATTGCCCCATCAATACCATGCGATGTAATTCTCTTCGAAGGTCTAGGGCGATCGCAGAATTCGATCCGGCCAGATTTTGATTCTGACATTTAGGACAGCGTAACTCTTCACTTAAAGAGCGAAACTGGCTGCGCTGTGCATCAGTCTCAAATTCAAAGGAGTCTATGGCGGCGAACAATCCCATACTCATGCCCAATAGCGACAGAGCCAACCATCTTAATTTCATTTACCAGTCCATCCCAATGCCTGCATTCTCATTTTTAAATCAACCCAAACTTTGGCGTTAACCTCACCCACATGCCGATATTGGATGACACCCTGCCGATCAACAATGTAGGTCTCAGGTGCTCCATAGACCCCTAAATCTAACCCTAGACCACCTTTTTCATCATAGATATTAAATATGTAAGGATCTTGATAACGTTTTAACCACTGCAGCGCCTTAGCTCTTTCGTCTTTATAATTGATGCCGACAATTTCAACTCCCTCGGTCTGCGACAATTTATTGAGAAAACTATGTTCTCGTTTGCAAGTAGGACACCAAGTTGCCCAGATGTTAACTAATCTCACCTCTCCCTTAAGATCCTGCTCAGTGAAGCGCTGACTTTCATCAAGGACACTTTGCAAGTTAAAGGCTGGAAATGATTTACCAATTTTGGCAGAGGGAAGCTCTGTGGGGTTTAAGGTTAATCCCTTAAAGAACAACACCCCTAAAACAACACATAATACCAATGGGATAAACAAAAATGCCCGGCGCATACTTAAAATTCCTATTCATTTACGACGCAGAGACCCCAACATCACTTACCCAAAGGGCATGCTAACGACGCTATACTGAGGTCTCACTTTAAAATTAGCGCAACAACGCTACAGCTCAGGCGAATGCTGTCTTTGCTGCGCTGGTTTTCTTACGACTATAGCGTCGATCGAAAGCACTGAGCAAGCCCGCAAACATCATCATCACCCCGCCAAACCATACCCAGCGAATAAAGGGTTTATACTGCAATCGTACCGACCAGGCACCATCAGCCAGCGGTTCACCCAATGCGACGAAGATATCGGCGAACACACCAGCATCAATATCAGCTTCTGTCATGACGCTGCCACGGGCCGGGTAAAAACGTTTTTCCGGATACATCTGCGCAAAGAACTGTTGATTTTTAAGCACCAAAATAGTGCCAACATCCGCGCTATAATTGGGCCCTGCTGCTTTGTTGACGCCTTTAAATTCAAAGCTATAGTCAGACATTTCAACAACATCACCCACTTGCATGCGTATATCACGCTCTTGGGAATAACTGGCAACTAAGGCAACCCCGACCAAGGTAATCACCAGCCCCAGGTGCGCCAACTGCATCGACCAGTAGCTCAGCGGCAGCTTGGCTAAGCCGACTAATTTATCAGCGCTATTTTTGACCTTGCTAAACACATCGATCAACAGCGAGAAAATCACCCAAAATGCCAAGACTAAGGCAATTGTGGCTTTAATCGCGATGTCATCGCTAACCAAAAATCCGGAGCTGATACCACAAAAAAGCGCTAATAATAGAGCGGGAATTAGCTGCTTAGCTAGGGTTCGAAAATTACTTTTTTTCCAGCGCAGTGATACGCCGATGCCCATAAAGAACGCCAAAATCAGACTAAAGGGCACAAACAACGCATTGAAATACGGCGGCCCCACCGATATTTTACCCGCACCCATTGCATCCACCACCAGTGGATACAGGGTCCCTATCAGCACCATTGCACAGATAATCACCAACAATACATTATTGATCATCAGCAGTGTCTCACGAGAGACGAGTTCGAAATTAGCTTCACTCTTTAAATCGTAAGCTTTAATCGCATACAGCAGTAGCGAGCCCCCCACAGCAATGGCCAACAATACCAAGATATAAGCACCGCGCTCAGGATCTGCTGCAAACGAATGTACCGAGGTAAGCACGCCGGAACGCACCAAAAAAGTGCCGAGCAAACTCAATGAAAAAGTGAGAATAGCCAGCAACAGCGTCCAGCTCTTAAACAGACCGCGTTTTTCAGTCACCGCCAGTGAATGCACTAGTGCAGTGCCGACCAACCAGGGCATAAAAGAGGCATTTTCAACTGGGTCCCAAAACCACCAACCACCCCAGCCCAATTCGTAGTATGCCCACCAGCTACCCAAGGTAATACCTATGGTTAAAAAAGCCCAGGCGACATTGGTCCAAGGGCGCGTCCAACGCGACCAGGCCACATCCAGCTTACCGCTTAACAGCGCGGCAATGGCGAAGGCAAAAGCCACCGAAAAACCCACATAACCCATATACAAAAGCGGTGGATGGACGATTAAACCAAAATCTTGCAACAGCGGATTAAGATCACCACCCTCCAGAGGCGTGTTGGTCAACAAGCGTTCAAAAGGGCTGGAGGTAATCAAGGTGAAGGAGGCAAAGCCTACCCCTATCATACCCAATACCGATAGCACCCTCGCCACGATGTCTAGTGGCAAACCGTCGGATTTAATCGCGACAGCAGCAGTCCAGCCAGTCAGAATAAATACCCAGAGCAGCAGCGATCCCTCGTGGCCACCCCATACAGCGCTGATTTTATAATAAATAGGCAGCGCGCTGTTCGAATTTTCGGCGACGTATTTAACACTAAAATCATCGGTGGCAAAAGCGTAGGCCAAACAGAGCATACTAATGGACATAAACAAGAACATTGATTTGGCTAAAGGTCGGGCAAAACTCATCCAAAAAACATTGCCTGTACTGGCGCCAACCATCGGTACTACCGCTAAAAATCCCGCCATTACCAGCGCTAATATCAGTACATATTGTCCCAACTCTGGAATCATTGACCCTCTCCTGCGGTTGTTTTCTCAACGAGTGGCTTGCCCTGGGCATCTACTCCCGCTTTTTCCAGTGCATCAATCACCTCGGGAGGCATATATTTTTCATCGTGTTTTGCCAGTACCTCTATCGCCGTAAACACACCCTGCTGATTGAGAGAACCCTGGGCGACAACGCCCTGCCCCTCTCTAAACAAATCTGGCAATATGCCCACGTAGATGACATCGACACGCTGTGAAAAATCGGTGATGGCAAATTCTATTTTGAGGCTATTGGGCGATCTTTTCACACTGCCTTCAACCACCATCCCCCCCGCACGGATGCGTTTATTAACCGGCGCTTCGCCATTGACTATCTGGCTAGGTGAAAAAAACAAACTGATATTCTGATTGAGCGCATAAGCCATTAAACTCACGGCGGCCACCCCGGCAAAAACCAGCAGCAACACCATTATTAAGCGCTTTTTTCTCTTGGGAGTCATTGGCTGTTACCCTCGCGCTGAATTTTTTTAGCCAGCGTTCGCAACGTATGATTGAATTGCCACCAGGGCTTGACGACATTAAAAAACAGCACAAGTAGTGCGAACCCATAACTTAACCATACGTAGAGGCCATGCCCCCCCATATCGATCAAGTCCGTCCATGAATCAAACTGCATTTACTTTCCTTCTATAGCCTTAAACTTGAGTAACTAACTTTTTCACCCACTGGGCTCGCTTCTCACGAATGAGAATTTCATTGCGCAAGCGCAACATCAGCGCCGTGGCAAACCAGCAGTAAAATCCTATTACCATCACCAGTAATGGCAACCACATTTCTATCGGCATTGCCGGTTTTTTTGTCAGAGAAAAAGTAGCGCTCTGATGCAAGGTATTCCACCAGTCCACTGAATATTTAATCACCGGAATATTCACCAACCCCACCAGCGATAGAATTGCCGTGGCTTTAGCAGCCAACGTCTTATTATCCATTGCCGAGTAGAGGGCCATAATACCAAAATACAAAAACAGTAAAATCAGCATAGAGGTAAGCCGAGCATCCCAAACCCACCAAGAGCCCCAGGTCGGTTTGCCCCAGATAGCACCGGTGATCAACGCCAAAAACGCCATTGAGGCACCGATAGGTGCACAGGCATAGGCGACCATATCGGCAATTTTCATCTTCCATATGATGCCTATCGCCCCACAAATGGCCATCGTTAGGTAAATCGACTGGGCCAAAATGGCACTGGGAACATGCATATAAATTATTCGAAAACTATTACCTTGCTGATAATCCTGGGGTGCGAACAGCAGCGCCCAGGCAATACCGACACAGAGTAATGCGATCGCGGCACCGGCAAACCACGGCAGTAATTTAGTAGTGTATTGATAACAGTACTTCGGGGATGCCAACTTATAAAACCACAAGGGCAATATGGATTTGTTCGCCATAGACTCAACTACTCACAGACATTCTTAAAGATGCAGCAATGGCGAAAGGAGCCAGCACTACACTCATGATTAACATAGCACCTAAAATTGCTAGATGGGCCGAAACAGGCAAGCCCAAGGTAGCATTTTGCACGGCACTCGCACCAAAAATCAACACGGGAATATACAGGGGGATAACCAGCAGAGAAATCAGCACCCCACCTTTGTTTAAGCCAACCGTTAGCGCCGATGCAATTGCCCCGACAAATGATAACGTCGGGGTTCCAAGCAGTAGCGTTAGCACTAAAACAGGCACCGCTTCACTGGGTAAAAACAGCATCAAGGCCAATAGAGGGGCGAGTAGTGCCAGCGGTAAGCCAGTGGTCAACCAGTGGGCTAAGGCCCTGGCCATCGCCATCATATAATTTGATTCGCTACTGAGCAGCGACTGCTCTAAAGTGCCATCTTCGTAGTCTGATTTAAACAAACTGTCTAAAGAGAGTAAAGCGGCGAGCAGGGCTGACACCCAGAGCACACCGGGAGCCAGTTTGGCTAAGAAATCGGCAGCGGGACTAACCCCCAATGGAAATAACGTCACAACCATGACAAAAAACAACAGTGGATTTAACAAATCCCCCCTGCGCCTAAATGACAGCAGCAAATCCCTCTTTAGCTCCGCCCAAAAAGCTCTCAGCATATATACTTTATTAAACCTATCTAATAGAGAGACCTCAGCATAACTTACCCAACAAGCATGATAACTACGCTCGTGACGTTATGCTGAGGTCTCATATAGTTTGTCCATCCAGCTCTTGGGTGAAAACCACCAAACCGAACTAACCCCTTTAAAGACTATTATTAGCCCCATATAAGCAATTTAAGTTCCCCTAATTGTCTAAATTAAGTAACTCTACCGTTTTTATCCGCAGCGTTTGGTGCGTGGTTAAGACCACTGATCCACCGTTTTCGACATAGTATAAAATACGCTGCTCTAATTTTGCCACACCCTCTACATCTATCGCGGTAAAAGGCTCATCTAAAACCCACAGTGAATGCTCAAAGTTAGCGTCCGGCAACATAAACAATCGGGCCAAATTCACCCTTCTTTTTTGCCCCGCCGACATGTTTTGGCAAAGCACATCTGCATAATCATCCAGACCGACTGCCACCAGCGCACTGTGAATTAAGTTAGCATCTAACTGCGGTTGAATATTAGCATACCAAGATAAATTTTCGCGTGCAGTCAACGCTTGTTTAACACTTACTTTATGACCGATAAATGTCAGTGATTGATGTAAACACTCTCTATCATCAGCAAGGTCATGCCCAAAAAATTTAACCTGACCTTCATACCCTTGATAGAGCCCACACAATATTCGTAACAACGAGGTTTTACCACTGCCGTTTTTACCTTTAACCTGTAAAACACTGCCGCTGAAAAGCTTAAATGATAAATTTTCAAACAAGGTGCGATCATCGCGCTCACAAAACAAGTCCTTAATTTCTAACAGCAGGGCCGTCACATTTTACTCCTAATAAATGCACATCGATTTGGAATCAATAAAGGACTAACATAAGATATAGTCAACATTGGGAAAATTGCATTAACCTGCGCGGCATTTTAACTACAACTATTAATCTCACGGCCGATACTAGCATAATAGGCTAGCATTTTTTCGCTATTAGTATAAATGCTTAAGCAGCAAATTAGCATTGTTAAAGATCAATTTTTTACTAATTTAAAACCCTAACAAAATCTATCTGCGCCGCGTTTCACCACTAAACACAGCGGTGCAGGCCAAATTTAATATTCACAAGAGACAAGCATATGGATGCTCTGGCCACCAACCAGGCTAAAATCTTAGATAGCCAAGGCTCTAGTGCAACTAAGTCGATTGAATCAACCCTGCCTGTTGGGAAAACAATTTCAGCTACTATTGTACAAATCAGTGTCGATCAAGCGCGACCCAATGTGCACAAACTAACCTTAGAACTAAACAATGTTCAGTTGCAAATTTCAGTAAAGTTTAATAACAAACCCCCACCTCAAGGCAGCAGTGTTACTTTGCAGCGCCTGGAAAATGGCAATATACAGATAACCATCGACAGTGACCAGCCTCGTGTGACCAAGGCGAACAATCAGACAGATAAAGCGTTGTTAACCAGCCAGAAAGCCAGCAATAGTATTACCGATCCATCTAATACCCCGGGAAAAGTCATCCTCAAAGCCCCAGTGGTGATTAATGCCAGTGGTACTGCACTGCTTAATATTCAACGGGCGCTACCCCAAGGTCAAAGTGTCACTGCACAAATTATTCTACCCAATCAGCAGCCCCCAACGACTAACCCACTATTGGCGACAACCAACACCCCTGTGACTAACCCCGCTTTAATCGATCCTGGCAAAAACTTGCTCGCTAGCGCACCAGTCATCCTGACTAGCAACCCAAGCAGCGCAGCAACCCTACAGAATCACCCCATCGATACTAGCTTAAAACCCTTACTCGCTGGACGTACAACGCAGCAAAACAACAGCCAAGCAAGCGCAAGCAATACCAGCGGCCAGCAAAGTTCGCCATTGAACAGACCATTATTGCCCCCTATTAACGGCGCGATTCAAAGACCATTACCCCCAATCACACCTCAGCAGAGCGCTGTTGCCCCTTTGCCTGTTACGCCAAGCGCACCTGCTCCTGCACCAGCACCTACAACAATAGCCCAGAGCAACGCAGCGGTGGCGATCGCCGGCCAGACAACCCCGGCCAGTCCCGTACCCCCTGTCACCAACATTGCCACCACTGCTGCACCGACCAGCCAAACTACTTTGAGCCCTACCCAGAACCCTGCTTTGACTGTAGCGTCTAATCCAACGGCATCTGCCAATACAGCCAGCACCGCATCACCAGCCGCTGCACCTCCGATCATCCCCGGCGGTTCCACTGCGGCCAGTAGCACTGCCACTAGCCAACATGCAGCCGCGGGGGCAGTAACGCCGCACATTAATCCGGCCCAATCAGCGCAACCAGCAAGCAGTCAGCCCAACGCCACGATACCCACCCAAGCTCAGCCAACCACGTCTACTGTGAATAATTTACCGGCAAGCTCCCCAGCCAGTGCAACGCCAGCACCAGTAGTAACACCTAACCCACTGGCTCAAACGCAAACTACACCTGCAGCGCAGCCTTCAATGGCAATTTCTAACCCTGCCAATGTACCGAACACAACGCCGACCAGCACCGGTCAAGCTACGCAAAATATACCCAGTCAAGCTAGCCCGCAGCAGGGACTACCGAGCCAACCGCTAAACCAAAACCAGGCCCCTAAAAATCTACAACTGCAAAGCTTAGCGACCCCCAGCGTCTCAATTAAAATATCGGTGGCAGGTCAAGTAGTCTCACTGCAAGCACCCGCCAACCTGCCGCCGATGCAAAATTTACAAATCACTCGCACTGAGGGAGTACGGGCAAATATAAGCTGGCAGCAACCCAGCCAAGTCAATACGCCAACCACCAACAATTTCTCATTGAGCCCCAGCCAAGTGCAACTGGTTGAGGTGAGCCTGAAACAGGCTCTGCCGCAACAATTACCGATTGCCGAGGGCATTAACCAGTTAGTGGCACAGACCCAACAAATCGCCAATAACAGCGCAACTAACCCGCCCGTCGATAAAATCGCCTTGAGCATTATGCAATTGTTTGGCGTCAAGCCCGGTGCCTTCAATGCCAGTGCCAGTGTTAAACGCAACGTGCAACAAGGCGGCATGTTTAGCGAAAACAAACTGCTCAGCCAGCCTGGTGCTCTCGCTGGGGACATGAAAAACTTCCTCTCCAAGCTCAATCACTTGGCCAAGCAACTACCGACTGAGCAAAAAGAGATGTTGCAGAGCACCACCGAGCGGATGCTCGCCAGAATCACCAGTAATCAGTTAACGCATGTTCAACAGCAACATACCAAAGCCGACATCAGTAACGAGCGCAGCTTTCAAATCGATATCCCCGTGCAGCACAATGAACAATTAGACAACGTCGCCATAGAGATAAAGCAGCGCAAGCACCTGGACGACGAGGGTGAATTTATATCCATCTGGAGTGTGAAATTACACTTTGATTTAGAGGCACGCGGTGAAGTGGATGTCGAGGTAGCACTCAACCCCATGGATAATTCGATCTCCACCACCTTTTTGTGCACGCAGTTAAATACAGTACGGGAACTAAATCGTAAAATGGATGGTTTTCGCCAGCAGCTGGCACAGCAGGGATTTGAAATTCAAACCTTACATTGTACCCAGGGCTCTCAAGTGGCCGCGGCCAACAACCCCATTAGCAAACGCATTATAGATATCAGCACATGATTAAAAAGCCAGATAATCCCGACGCCGCCATTGCCTTAAAATATGATATGCAAAGTGGCGGCGTGCCAACAGTCGTTGCCAAAGGCAAGGGTATAATTGCCGAAAAAATAATTGAACTGGCGATTGAGAATGACATTCATATTCATCAGAACCCTGAGCTGCTGGAGATATTAATCCGCCTAGAGGTGGGGGATGAAATCCCCGAGGCACTGTATCGGGCCATTGCTGAAGTGATCGCCTTTACCTATGAGCTGAAAGCCAAAACATAGGACTGATGGTCATTGACCAGCAGAGCAACATCTTTGCTACAAGCAGGCTTTATAAGACTGAGCTTAGCCTCACTTAGACCCTGCTCTCAATCTCAGCATTTAACGCCTCTTCAATTTCCGCTTCTGAGAGAGTGTCTAGCTGTTCAGTCCACTTCAGATCGATAGCTTGCATGGTCGAATCGTGTTCCATGCGCAACTGTCGCCTGAGTTTGGCTGCCACATAACGCGCTTTGTCTTTCGAACTTTTCAATAATAACTGGGGAATTTGCACCGGCCTACCATTATCCCCTATTGCCACCATGGTGAAATAACAACTGTTGGTATGGCGAGTTTCCTTGGAGAGAATATTTTCTGCCACCACTTTGATACCCACCTCCATCGTCGAGCGCCCGACATAGTTAACTTGAGCATAAAAGGTTAGCAACTCCCCCACTTTCACCGGTTTCTTAAACGTCACCTGATCGACAGAGAGAGTAACCGCATAGTGGTGTGCATAATGCGCAGCGCAAGAATAGGCCACTTGATCTAACATTTTTAAAATGGAGCCACCGTGGATGTTACCACTGAAATTTGCCATTTCAGGGGTCATCAACATCGTCATAATTAATGGTTCTGCGAGTTGCTGCTCTCTCGGCTTATTCATATCTCTCTCTCTTATCATTATTATCTTTATTATCTTTATTATCGAGTTTTCGATGATTCACTGTTAACTTTAGCACTCATCTTAAAAATGTCTTGATTAAAAAATAGCCTTCACTCCAACATACAACAATTCACTTGTATTTCAAAAGGTTATTTTTTTGTCTCGGCAACATTGATTGGCTTAGGTTAAGCGCTAGCGCGACTCAAAAGCGCCACCATCTTGCCCAAACAAGATATGCACTTATTTTCATATTTGTAGTCAATCCTATAAGTGGTAAGTTCTTATAAGAAGATAGTTTGCATCGCTTGTTATATATGCATTCTATTTCATATTATAATAATAGGTACCAATATGAACGGCACATCTGTTACCAACGAGCAGCAAATTCAGGCAATTATCGACCAGTTAAAACACAAGCCGGGCGCACTTTTACCCATTTTGCACCAGCTACAAAATACTTTTGAGTACATCCCAGCCAATGCCATCGCCTTAATCGGGCGTGCTCTGCATCAAACCAGTGCTGAAATACACGGTGTTATCAGTTTTTATCGCCATTTTCACACCAGCAAAGACAGCACTCACCGCGTCGAAATATGCCGTGCCGAGGCTTGCCAAGCAAGGGGCGCACGCGCATTAGAAAGCCACGCCAAAAAAACCTTAGGGGTGGATTATCACCAGAGTACCGCCGATAGAAATATTACCTTAGACCCAGTGTATTGCCTGGGAAACTGCAGCTGTGGTCCCACTATTCGAGTGGGCGAACATATTTATGGGCGAGTCGATACCGAGAAATTTGATTCGATCATCCGCCAATTAACCACCACTACAGTGCACATCCAATAGGTAATTATAATGACCACAGTATACCTACCCCGCGACACCACCACTTTATCCCTTGAGGGTGAGCAAGTAGCCACTAAGCTACTGGCTCAAGCTGCCAGTGATGACATCGAGATACAGCTGATTCGCAATGGCTCACGTGGCATGTTCTATTTAGAACCGTTGCTTGAAGTTCAGACTAACCGTGGCAGGATAGCCTTTGGCCCCGTGCGCCCGGAAGATGTCGCCAGCTTATTTGCCGCTGATTTTTGCAACCCAACCTTTGATACCCAAAGCGTCACTGCACATCCACTGTATTTGGGCTTAACCGAAGAGATTCCCTATTTAAAAAACCAGCAGCGCCTGAGTTTTTCCCGAGCGGGAATTATTGACCCTACCGATATCGACGACTATATCGCGCATCGAGGTTTTATCGGGCTGGCAAAATCACTGCAAATGAATGCCCAAGAGATAGTTGACGAGGTAAAAGCCTCCGGCCTGCGCGGTCGCGGTGGGGCCGCTTTCCCCACAGGTATCAAGTGGCAGACCGTCTTAGATTGCCCGGCACAACAGAAATATATTGTCTGCAACGCCGATGAAGGCGATTCTGGCACCTTTGCCGATCGCCTATTGATGGAAGCCGACCCCTACTCCCTCATTGAAGGCATCACCATTGCTGCACTGGCGGTCGGTGCCAACCAGGGTTTCATCTATCTGCGCTCCGAATACCCGCAGGCAGAACTGATTTTAAACGAGGCCATTAGCCATGCTTACGCTGGCAATTTCCTCGGAGATAATCTCTGCGGCTCTCCCTTTAAGTTTGATCTCGAAGTGCGCATGGGCGCTGGCGCCTATATTTGTGGCGAGGAGACCTCACTACTGGAGAGCTTAGAGGGCAAGCGCGGCCTAGTGCGAGCCAAACCACCGCTGCCCGCCATCGAAGGGTTATTCGGCCAACCTACCGTGGTCAACAACGTGCTATCTTTTGCCGCTGTGCCACATATTATCGCCGATGGCGCCGAGCTATACGCCAACTATGGTCAGGGTCGCTCCAGAGGTACGTTACCCTTTCAAATAGCCGGCAATGTCAATCAGGGGGGGCTAGTGGAACTCGCCTTTGGCACCACCTTAAATGAACTACTCGATCAGTTTGCACAGGGGACTGCTTCCAAGCGCCCGATGCACAGTATCCAAGTGGGCGGGCCACTAGGCGCTTACCTCACTCCAGCGCAATGGGACACTGCCCTAGACTACGAAGAATTTGCCGCTATCGGGGCGGTGTTAGGCCACGGCGGCATTGTCATTTTTGACGACACGGTTGATTTGGCCGAACAAGCGCGTTTTTCGATGGAATTTTGCGTTGAAGAATCCTGTGGTAAGTGCACGCCCTGTCGCATCGGCTCGGTGCGTGGTACTGAAGTCATTGACAAAATACGCAACGGTGAGAATCTAGAGAGCAATTTAGAATTGCTGGATGACTTGTGTGAGACCATGATCGATATGTCACTGTGCGCCATGGGGGGCATGACACCCATCCCCGTACAAAGCGCCATGAAAGCTTATAGGGCTGAGCAACTAGACCCTGCAGCCAAGCCAGCGGAGGTTTGCTAACATGTTAGAATATTATAATCCCAGTAAAGACTTAGGTACGCCGGCCATACTCAGCGAAATTTTGATCAACATTGAAATTGATGGGAAAAGTATCAGCGTCGCCGAAGGCACCTCGGTAATGCGCGCTGCCTCCCTGCACGATATTAACATCCCTAAACTCTGTGCCACCGATAGCTTAGAGCCCTTTGGCTCATGTCGACTCTGCGCGGTGCAGATCGAAGGGCGCCGCGGTTACCCCGCCTCCTGTACTACCCCCGTGGCAGAGGGTATGAAAATCACCACAGAAACCGAAAAACTGGCCAAATTGCGCCGCAATGTGATGGAATTGTACATCTCCGATCACCCCTTAGACTGCCTAACCTGCCCCGCCAATGGCGATTGTGAGCTGCAAGATATGGCTGGTGCAGTTGGCTTGCGCGAAGTGCGTTACGGATTTAGCGGTGCCAACCACTTGGATGTCGAGAAGGACCACTCCAACCCCTACTTTAGCTTTGATCCGAGTAAATGCATTGTCTGCTCGCGCTGCGTCAGGGCCTGCGAAGAAGTACAGGGCACCTATGCGCTCACTATCGATGGTCGAGGTTTTGACTCTAAAGTAGTGGCCGGCACCGACCAAGATTTCATCGATTCCGATTGCGTCTCCTGCGGCGCCTGCGTGCAGGCTTGCCCGACCTCAACACTGATGGAAAAAAGCGTGATCGATCAGGGACAACCCGAGCACTCGATAGTCACCACTTGTGCCTACTGTGGGGTCGGCTGCTCTTTTGAAGCGCAGATGAAAGGCGATCAAGTGATTCGCATGGTGCCTTACAAAGGCGGCGCGGCCAATCAGGGTCACTCCTGCGTCAAAGGGCGCTTTGCCTTTGGTTATGCTACTCACAAAGACCGCATTAAAGAGCCGATGATTCGCGACAGCATCGATCAGCCCTGGCGCGTGGTCAGCTGGGATGAGGCATTTACCTTTGCCGCCGCTAAAATCCACAAAATTCAAGCTAAGCATGGCCGCGAGAGTGTCGGTGGCATCACCTCATCGCGCTGTACCAATGAGGAAACCTATCTGGTACAAAAACTGATCCGCAGTGCCTTTGGCAACAACAATACCGATACCTGTGCCCGGGTCTGCCACAGCCCCACCGGCTTTGGCCTAAAAACCACCTTGGGTGAATCTGCGGGCACTCAAACGTTTGAGTCGATCAGAAAAACCGACTGCATCGTCGTCATCGGTGCTAACCCCACCGACGCACACCCCGTGTTTGGCTCTTTGATGCGCCGCAGATTACGCGAGGGCGCCAGCCTAATTGTGCTAGACCCCAGAGACATCGATCTCTTAGCCACCCCACACCTCAAGCGTGCGATACACCTCCAGCTTCGCCCCGGTACCAACGTCGCGATTGTCAATGCTCTCGCCCATGTGATTGTCACCGAAAACTTATTGGATGAAGACTTTATTGCGAAGCGCTGCGCGACTGCAGCCTTTGAAAGCTGGAAAGCGTTTATCAGCCTCGACAAAAATTCTCCCGAGAGTACCGAGTCCATCACTGGCGTGCCAGCTCAAAAAGTCAAAGACGCTGCTAGGCTCTACGCGAATGCCGGTAATGGTGCAATTTTCTACGGCTTAGGTGTGACCGAGCACTCCCAGGGATCGACCATGGTCATGGGCATTGCCAACTTAGCGCTCGCCACCGGTAACTTGGGACGTGAAGGTGTAGGCGTCAACCCACTGCGTGGACAAAACAATGTACAGGGCTCTTGCGATATGGGTTCTTTCCCCCATGAACTACCCGGCTATCAACACGTTGGCATAAAAGCGGTGCGAGATAAATTTGAAGCAGCTTGGAAAGTTAAAATTGATCATGAACCCGGCTTGCGCATTCCCAACATGTTTGATGCGGCTATTAATGGCACCTTTAAAGGCCTCTACGTACAGGGCGAAGACATCGCCCAGTCCGACCCCAATACACAGCACGTCGAAAGAGCACTGCGCGCTTTAGACTGCCTGATCGTACAAGACATTTTTCTCAACGAAACGGCCAAATTTGCCCACGTATTATTACCCGGCGCCACCTTCTTAGAAAAAGACGGAACCTTTACCAATGCCGAGCGCCGTATTAACCGGGTGCGTAAAGTCATGCCACCACTGGCGGGGCTCGCTGATTGGGAGGTAACCATGGGTCTCTCTAAAGCCTTGGGTTACGAGATGAATTATGACCACCCCAGTGAAATCATGGATGAAATTGCCCAGTTGACCCCGAGTTTCAGCGGCGTTAGCTACGAAAAACTGGAACAGCTTGGCAGCATCCAGTGGCCCTGTAATGATGAGCATCCACTGGGCACACCGACCATGCACGTCACTGACTTCCCAATTGGCAAAGGCAACTTTGCAGTGACAGAATTCATCCCAACGCTGGAGCGCAGCTCCCGCAGACTCCCGTTGCTATTAACCACCGGGCGTATCTTATCGCAGTATAATGTCGGCGCTCAAACTAGGCGCACCCCCAACATGACCTGGCACGATGAGGACATCCTGGAAGTGCATCCGCATGACGCCCAAGAGCGCGGTATTAACGACGGTGATTGGCTGGGTATCACCAGCCGCGCTGGCCATACCGTACTGCGCGCTAAAATCAGCGAGCGCATGCAACCGGGCGTGGTTTACACCACCTTCCACCATCCCGGTAGCGGTGCCAATGTCATCACTACCGACAATTCAGATTGGGCGACAAACTGCCCAGAATATAAAGTAACAGCAGTGCAGGTCGAAAAAGTCACTCAGCCATCGCGTTGGCAACAGGAGTTCCAAGCCAGTGACAAGCGACAAAAAGGCTTTTTAAACAAGCGCACCCGACACACTGCTGACAATCTGTAATGTCAAAAATGGAAACTGAACTACCCCTGAGCGCTGGCTACGTTCAGGTTAAAACTCAACAGTGGAATCAGCAAAAGTTACACACTTTTGATGATCAGGTGATTGAGGAAGTGCCCATCGCCATCGCCTACAACGGTATCACTCAGGCGGTGATGATGGCCACCCCCTGTGATTTGGAGGATTTTGCGATTGGTTTCAGTCTCAGTGAAGCCATTGTCGATAACATTGAGCAAATCTATGATGTGCAATTGACCCAACACAGCAATGGCTACGAGATAGATTTGCAGATCAGCAACGCATGCTTTCAGGCACTTAAGTCTCACCGGCGCTCCATGACCGGTAATAGTGGCTGCGGTCTCTGTGGGGTGGACTCATTAGATCGAGCATTACGGGTGGCGCCAATACTACCCGCGACCCCCCTGCCCAAGGCGAGTGCTATTCAGGCAGCCATTCATTCACTGACCTCTTGGCAGCCTTTACGCCAGCAAACCGGGGCTTGCCATGGCGCTGTGTGGTGCAACTTGCAAGGTGAAAAAATCCTGCTGCGTGAGGATGTCGGAAGACACAACGCACTGGATAAATTAATCGGCGCGATGCGCCGCAAAGGTCTTCCTGCAAAAGATGGTTTTGTACTTATTTCCAGCCGAGCCAGTTATGAAATGATTCACAAAACCAGCTATTTAGGCTGTGCCAATCTAGTGGCTGTTTCGGCGCCCACTTCACTGGCGATCCATCAAGCTAAGCAACTAAATATAAATTTAATCGGCTTTGCCCGCACCGGAAAATACAACGTATACCACCAGTGCCTTTAGCCATTAATGATAACAAGAGAATATTCAATGAGATCCGCACAAGAGCAATTGATTCACATGGTCAACCAAATTGGAGAGAATAATCAACAGGGCGGCATTGAGAGCGCCGCGACTTTTACCAGCGAGCACATGAAAAAGTTTTGGGCACGCTCGATGAAAGAAGACATCATCAACTATTTAAAGAGTGGCGGGCATGGCCTCTCAGAGACCTCCATCGCAGCGATCAAAAAACTGTAATCATCGCGTTTAGTCCCACCCTTGAGGAGCAACAGAAACTGCCATAATTTTATCCTTAGGCTAGCCTGGCTAAAATTCATGCATATTTAAGCCGTTTTATTCACAGTTATCAAATGGGTTATATATACTGAAATCTCAGATAACCACTAGCTTGGATATTTCGGCGTTAAAAACGGCTCACAAGCCACAGACGCGGGCGCACTGATGCCGCTATTAGCCGTTTATCTGGTCTTGCCTCACTCGCCATCTGAGGCTGAGATCGCTATGGCAGACAAACTCAACGTTACATTATCCTAAAACGTACCGCGACAGTTAAGAGGGTGTGGATTGAAAATTGTAGATAATTCAAGTGCTGGCTTAAATAAGCAGATTTTACTGGTTACTTTAACGCCACTGGTTGTTTTATCGATTCTGTTCACCCTGTATTTGTTTTGGAGCAAAAGCCTAGAGACCGAAAATCTATTTCTACAGCGGGGCAATACCATTGTCCAGCTAATGTCTGTTGAAGCAAAAGAGGCTATCATGCAAAATGATCTAGTCAAAATGCAACAGTTGAGTAAAGCGCCTCTTAAAGTCAAAGATGTTGCCGATGTAGTGTTTTTAAGCCTGGGATACAATATCTTACACCGCACGGCCAGTTTCCCCCTCAATTTAAAAACCCCTGCGCCGGCTATTTATAACCACGATAGTCACTCCTACTTCGTCCAGGCTGTCACTACTCATTCGCAAGTCACCACTTTATTTAACAGTGCCAATCAAAACCTAACCTCGACAGAAATCATTGGCTGGGTGGTGGTACTATTAGACCGAGATGAAGCCCTCACTCTCAACCGCAGTTTATTTATCAAGATAGCGATAGGCATAATCTTTATGTTGCTAATCGCCTTCTGGTTTGCCAGCCGTTTTGCTCGTCAAATTATGTTGCCCATTGCAGAAATCACCTCTGTTGTTGATGCTTTCCAAAAAGGTAATTTTGATGCGAGAGCACGTAATACACATGTCGGAAAACTCACGGTACTGGCGACCGGGATTAATCGCATGGCGATGCGGATTAAAGTATCGACTACCGATATGGAGACCAGAGTCGACAGTGCCACCCGACGCTTGCAATCCGCAATGCATCATCTTGAGCAGCAAAACGAAACGCTAGAACTCACTAAAGAAAAAGAAGTGGAAGCGAACCAAGCTAAAGACCAATTTTTAGCGCGTATGAGTCACGAGTTGAGAACCCCGCTTACCTCAATACTCGGATTTTCCAAAATTCTGCAAGACACCAAAATCACCGAAGATCAGGCAGAACCTATCCGTATTATTAACCATACTTCGCAATTATTACTCTCCATAGTCGACGACATATTGGACTACTCTAAACTGCAGAAAGATGCCATCACCCTAGAGAGAATTGACTTTAATTTAGAGACCGCCATTTTAGATATAATGGAGATGCAAGCGCCAATGGCGCACTCCAAGGGGCTCGAATTATCATTGCTCAGTAGCAACGGTCGCTCTTTTGACATCAAGGGCGACCCCACTCGATTTAAACAAATTATCTCTAATTTGGTCTCTAATGCGATTAAATTTACCGATACAGGATCGGTCGCTATCAGTGCCGATATCCAGCACATAAGCTCACACCAATCACTGATCATTATCAGCGTCACCGACACTGGTATCGGTATTTCCAACGAGCAGCTGAACAAACTATTTAAAGCTTTTGTGCAAGCGGACACCTCTATTACTCGCCGGTTTGGCGGCTCTGGCCTAGGTCTAGTGATCGCTAAAACACTGACTAAATTAATGGGCGGCAAACTAGAGATATATTCAAAGCAGGGGCGTGGCACAAATGTCACCCTGCAAATCCCAATTTTGAGTAATACACCACTGCAAGCAGAATATCCCAGCGATTACCAACCGGCAGAAACTGTCCTTATTTACGATGAAAATCAGCATACCCGGCGCTCAATTTCGCTGCTATTAACCCGCAAAAACATCAATCACAAATCCGCCCTCAATCAAGCTGATTTACTTAAATCTATTGCCAGTTATCGACACCTTGTGATCGGCATCAGCTCCACGGATGTTAACAATCTATTGGTGAAACAAGTGCTGCCATTACTTAATGACAGCCACAAAAGCGTAACGATAGCGCTACCTAGCAACCATTCAATGCCAATACTGCCGACAGTCGTCTCTATCATCAACAAACCGATACGCCCGGAAACTCTATTCCCCAGCAAGGGCAAGCACGCACCCGATGCAAATAGCGACATCAGCCAGCAAACTTCACACCCAGCCATTTGCGCGGTAGTCGCCGAAGACAATGCTTTTAACCAGATATTGATCGGTAAAATATTAGAAAAACATCAGATCAAAACGTATATCGCCTCCAACGGTAAAGAGGCGATTGAACTCATCGCCAAGTATCAGCCAGATATTGCTATTATTGATATTCACATGCCGGTGATGGATGGTTTTGAAGCGACTAGAATCATTCGTCAAAGCAGTGATATGCCGATTATCTCACTGACCGCCAACATCATCGAAAAAGACCATAAAAAAATAACGGCAGCGGGCAGTAATCACATTGTTTTAAAGCCGATTAATGATGTGGAGCTAATCTCAACGATTAGACGATTGACCGCTGCAGCTACCCAAAAAAAGCTGCGCAGTTCAGCGCAAAAAAATGAGCAAGAAAGTACTTCTCGCCAGCCGGGGATAAAGCCTCAACCCGCGACTAATCTTGCAGACTACGACCTAGACCAAACGGTATTGAATGATGAACTGCTGCGGCTGTTAGGTCTTTTACAAAGTGAATTTTCAAAATCAAACATCCACCAAATGCGCGAGTTAGCCCATCAACTGGTCGGACTGGCAGGTCTCTACGAACTTCCCGAGGTGGAGCTAACCACCATAGAATTACAAAACGTCTTAAAAGCCAATGATACCCGCCAAATCTGGACCTGTTTATCGAGGTTGATGCGCATTGTAGAACATTCAAATGAGATCCAGCCCAGCCTTTTTTAGGCCGAAGATTACATCTACAATAGCCGTGCGCTGCGCAGCATTGTAGTCAACATTTGGCTTGGTTTAAAACTCTCGATATACCGGCGTCTGGGCGATTAATTTTTCAAGAGTGGCGATGACTTCGGCAATCTTTATCAAACCCACCTCATCGTAGCGCTTGGCACTAATACTATAGCCGACTTGATTACCCACCTCAGCCGCTAATTCGATTTGATTACAGGCGAGCCTGATATCATTCAACTCAGGATCAGTCGGGATTGCATGGCCGATAAAAATCAGCCACTTTAGCTCAGTGAGCCGTCCGGCGACTAAATCATTTAACAGGGCTAACGCTTCTAACCTCGATACTCTATAGACTGGCGGACGACCGAAGTACATCGCCAACGCTAAGGTGCACAGCAAAATACAGGTAATCGAAAAAATAAGCAGGAATTCACTCATCCACGCTGCTCCATCATTTCACCCAACATGATAACTTCTGCTCTCACCGCTTGGCTCGCCTCTGTCTCGAGCAGGTTCATCTCTTTGGTGAACTGCTTACGCTGTTTTTTATCCAGTGCTTTCCATGCTTTTAATTTGGGGATATGTTGGGTTTTTAAAAATACCTGCTCCATTACCGGAAAACTGTTTTCCGGCAGGTTTGGCCTGAGTTGATCGACCAACACTTTGAGGCGAATACTCGCCTCTACTACTTCTATTTGCTTAGTCGCTAGTGCTTTGACAATAATATTAATGCTGCTTGATACATATTCTTGGCGCTCTCGATGCTCGTCAATATGTTGCTGCACAATTTGTTGTTGTGCTATCTTTTTATCTTTAGCAACGCTCAACGTACGATAAATAAAGACACTCAGAGCAATAACAAACAAACAGCCGGTGGCTATGGCAAAATAAATCATCAAAGAAATAGACCTTAAATTAAAAATGCAAATTATACCGACTAATTACCTATTTGCACTATCAATTTAAAATTGGCAAAATTAGGCCAATAACCAGCTTATTTATGCAAAATAATGGAGCACTGCATGCTAGACCCCATCAAATTACAGCATTTACAGCAGATATTTTTGCTGGATTATCCCCAGGGTTTTAACGATATCAAAATGCAGCCTATCGCTAAGAAACATCCGATTGGAAAAATGACAGATTTCGCCCATGCAAATTTCAGCCCTAGCGCTGCGGGAAATGTACATTTATGCGCACAGAACATGCAAAAGCTAATTTCGCGCTCCTCAATGATTTCAATGTTTGAAAAACCCAAGTTTAAAGGTCTTATTCAAGTATTAAACGAGTACGATAAAGCCTATTTAGTTGATTCACTGCTGGAATTTTTACATGGTAATCAACAGCGCGGCTTTGAGGGATTGATGCAAGTACTGGCTATGGAAAGGATTGCCAAGTGGAGTTTACTGACAATTATCCCCGCCTATTACTCGCCGCACGATGAAGTATTCATCAAGCCGACTACCGTTAAAAACATCTTAAAGTACTTTGATATTACTGAAATTACTTATAAACCCACGCCCAGCTGGGCGTTTTATCAACGCTACCGGGAGATCATTAATCAGGCTAAAAGCCAGGTTAACCCTTCGCTAACCCCTAACAATCCGGCATTTTGTGGTTTTCTAATGATGACCACCAAACCATGAACTTATCAATACTACCTTCCACCTCACTCTCCCCTTTGTGCAACATAGTTTGTCGTTTTCAAACTACTATTTTGCCACGGCCAACACCCTAGAGTGTTTCAATCACACAATTAATCAATGGATTACAGTAACGCCTATATATTATGCTTAAAACCTGCTAAAAAGCATACATCCATAACCACACTCAGATTACAGCTCATGGCAGAAAAAATATTACTCATAGAAGATGACAAAAAGCTCACTAAATTATTGAGCTTGTACCTCACTCGCAATGGTTTTGAGGTTAGCGTTGGGCATGACGGCTCAGATACAGAAAAACTCATTATTGAGCACTCTCCCGCCCTGTTGATTTTGGACTTAATGCTGCCGGGGATGGATGGATTGAGTGTCACTCGAGAAATACGTACTAGCTTTAGCGGCAAAATATTAATTTTAACCGCCAGTGATGATGATATGGACCAAGTAGCTGCTCTGGAAATGGGCGCCGATGATTACGTCTGTAAGCCAATTAAACCTAGAGTTTTGCTGGCCAGAATTCGCATGTTGTTACGCCGCAAAGAATTACCTGAAGAGAACTCGCCATTGGCGAACTCTACCCCTCAACCAAATATCGATCCTCATCTGTTGCAACTGAGTAGCCTCAGCTTAAATAAATTGACCCAACACGCCTTACTTGACCAGCAAAGGGTCAATTTAACCCCCAGTGAATTTGATTTACTGTGGATTTTAGTCGAACACGCCGATCAAGTACTCTCCAGAGAGCGGCTGGTTAAGTTAACTAGGGGCATTGATTACGATGGTTTAGATAGAACTATCGATAACAAAATTGTACTGCTGCGCAAAAAACTGCAAGACGATCCCGCCCTGCCAAAGCGGATTATAACCCTGCGGGGCAAGGGCTACTTGCTGGTATCTAGTGAGTGGTAAGCCCTATCGGCATAACCCTGGTGGTAGTCGAGTAATTTCAAACCTATCTAGTGACATTGAATAGCTCCGTTTTTGTTTGACGCATAACTGCCAATTCTACGTCCTGAGTAAGTAGAATTGGCTGTTCGTATACTTACAAACACCTGTAATAATTCAGCTTAAGTCCTATTGTGACAATTATTACATCCTATATAATTGCACCATCAATGACTTATTCGCTTCCCTTAAAAAAGATAACACCATGAGATACCCTTCAGTTCCGTGGCATTTGCTACCATTGCTCATTTTATCGCTATCCACTAATACTCTTTATAGTGCAGAGTTAACTTTCGTGACTCCTAATGCCGCCCCTTTCCAATACAAGACAGAACAAGGCATGCGCGGCCCTTTTATCAGAGTCATCCACAAAATTTGTGATGAAATGCAAATTTCATGCAGTATTGAGTATGTCGAGAGCTGGAATAGAGCGAAACGTATGGTAAAAATAGGCAGCATATTTAAACAGAAGAAAGTTAATGGTGTTGCCACATTGGCTTGGAGCGAAGAGCGCACTGGCTGGCTCTATTATTCGCCTCCAATCATCGAAACTGGTTATGGTTTTTTTATTAGAAATAGTGATCTGCGCAAGCCAAGCTCAATCTTAGATTTGCAAGGGTATACAATCTCTGTTCATGGCCCGTCAAAAAGCTCTCGTAATCTTGAGCTAATCAAAAATGAAATCGTAAACTTAAACATAGACATGAGTTTTGACCAAGAAGCCGGGTTAAAAAAGCTATCTCGGGGTAGAGTAGATGCTGTTTATCTAAATAAGGATATCGGTAAATTCCTAATTGGCTCATTGGGAATTGGCAACCTTAGCTACGCTTTTGATCATCAAGCTGTTGCATATTTCATTGCCTTCTCGAAGGCCTCTACCGACAAAAAAATTGTCGACCGGTTTAATGCAGCATACCGAAAACTGTATAAGGGCGGCGTTATTCATCGATTAATTGGCAAAGACTTTAAGGTGGCTGAATTATATTAAACCATCCGCTATTTGTTCCCTCAGTACATCCACCAGCTATCAATAGATGCTTGGGAGACTATCGCCGAAAATCTTTACTGAGGCCCAATCATACGCATCAAAAATAAGCACTATGAGCTGTCATCCCCTGTTACAACAGTAGGCCTATCAGCGGCGGCTGCCAATTATAGATCCACAGAAGTGTCAGCTCTTGGCGCTACCCAGGTTGACTTTCAATAGCTGAGTTATCGATTAGAGATGACGACTATCGACCTGATAACGGACGTTATTAAGAGTGTTTTAAGGGTATAGCTTTGTACTATTTTAATTAATGCGCCATGACGACACTTATGTAACACCACTGATTAGCGACTAGATAACATAATGCCCAAGCCACCAGTAACAAAAAAGCCACCTGTGATTTTATTGACAAACTTACTGATATTCGAATTTTTGCATAGCTGGGCAATTTTATTACCGCCAATGGCATAGAGCATCGCGCAAATAAATGCAGAACTGCAAGTGACTAATACCATGAGTGCGTAATGAGAGAAACTGCTACTTTGTGTGGTTAGAAATTGTGGAAAAAGGGCGGTAAAAAAAACGATTGCTTTAGGGTTGCCTATGGCAACGATAAAACCTTGCTTAAACATTTTAATCAAAGGTGCTTGGCTTTTTTTATGGTCCTGTGAGCGATTTTGAATATACCAAGCGGGGCTTCGCCATAGCATGATACCTAAGTAGATAAGATAAATGGCACCTAGATACTTAATGACCATAAATACAGTACCTGATGTAGCAATAATAACACCCAAACCTGCAATCGAAACAACTGCCTGAATACATGAAGCTAAAGCATTACCGGATGCAGTGGCTAGAGCTGCCTTTGCGCCATACTGCATACCATGTGTGAGAGCAATAATCATGCTTGGCCCGGGGATAATAGATACCGCATATAGAGTAAATACAAAGACTATCCAAGTATCAAAATTCATTTTTTCTCCATGCTAATAAGGTTGAAATAGCCTAAATCATTAAAGACAAATACCGCGCATCTTTTCACCAAACCAAGTAATCTAGAATTCTTGTACATTATTAAAAGATCATCATAGAACTCACCGTTGATTGCAATCGTTTTCAACAAAAATGGCGTGGATTTTTTGCAACTGAATTTTCGAGCATATTCGCAGATATAGTACGAACACAGCGTTCAATGCAAGCTACGCGCGGATAGCGAATACTGCGCACTAATCTGTTCAAAGTAGCTCTAATTGAAACATCCACTTCGTGTCAGCAGCAGACATTTTTATAAGTAACAACGACTCCCATTTAATCCTTGGTATGACACTATATACCTCTGCTACACTTACAAACCAATACAATCACAGACAGATTGATTGACCCAGTTATGAGAGTATAGATTAATACCTCGGCATAATTTATCCAGAGAGCATCATACACCGTCAAAACGGGGCAAACTGACTCCGCTATTGCACCGTTGTTTGCCTGTCTTAGCATCGCCCATATCGTGATGCGGATGTCGCAAGTTAACACTTTGAGTATTTAACTTTATGGCCCGTTTATTTCTTAGCTTGTACATCACTATCATCGGTGCCGTCTTCGCCATATTTTTTGCCATTGACTATGTCAGCAGTAAACACTATTACAATGTTGAAATGGAAAATATCAGCAAGTCTGTTGAAGCCTACTCCGGCTTATTCGAGCAAATTTACGCCCTGGGAGGCGAGCAGACGATGTATCAGGCAATGCATCAAGCTCTCAAAGCTGAAGATTTACTGCTGGAGAAAGTCCCCGAACCAGACACGTTAAATTTCACCGAAATTAAGCACTCAGGTATTTTCGTTAAAACCGGTTTCGGCGGAAAAATGACCGTTTATATGCGCATGGAAAACCAACAATTTTACTCTGTCACCCCGGATAAAAACTCCCGTCGCTGGCAGGCAGAAAAAACCTTAGGCACTATTTATATGTTGGGATTTTTCTTAACCATCGCCTTCACGTTAGGTCCCTGGGTCTATTTTTTACAGCGCAAACTCAAAATATTAGAATTGTCAGCCATTAAAATTGCCAATGGCGATTTCAGCACCAGAGTGCCTGAAAAGTTCAAACATCAAGTCGGTGGACTAAACAGCGCCTTTAATAAAATGGCTGAGCGCCTAGAACAACTGATCGCCAGTCACCAACGACTGACCAATGCCGTCGCACACGAGTTGCGCACCCCTATATTTCGGCTGCGCTGTCAGGCTGAGTTACTGGAATACGGCACCAGTGAAGCGGATCATAAACTTTACATTGATGGTATCGAAGAAGATCTATCCGAGCTTGATCAACTCGTTAACGAAATGCTTAGTTACGCAAAAATGGAGCTCAACGAAGAGTTATTCTCCTTAGAAGTCCACCAATTACAGAGCTGGCTAAGTGCTCACCGAACAATTTTACAGCGCAGCTGCAAAAAAACCCTGGCCATAGAAATTGGCCCGTCGCTGAGCTTGCGCTTTGATTCGAGATTAATCATGCGCGCCCTGAGTAATCTGGTGCGAAATGCCGATACTCACTCCCAACAACAAATTAAAATCAGTTATGTCGTCGCTAAACAGCACTGCATTATCTGCGTCGAAGACGATGGTTTGGGTATCCCAGAAAACGAGAGAAATAGAGTACTAGACCCCTTTGAGCGCCTAGATGATGCTCGCACTAGGGACTCAGGTGGCCATGGTTTAGGACTCTCTATTGTACGGGCAATCGTCCAGCAACACGGCGGAAAACTACTTATTTCACAATCGAGTTTAGGTGGCGCTTGCGTCAGTATGTATATCCCCTTGAACATCACTTAAGCTGGCCATCAAACGCAGATTTCAGCTAAATAGTCTATCAGCACTTTCACTTTACCTGGGGTGTATAGCCGCGATGGCCTGAGGGCATACAGGCCTAAAGGCGCTGGTTTATAATCCATTAGTATTTCCTGGAGGTCACCAGTGGCAAGCGCTTGCTCTACGATAAATTTTGGCAGTAGGGAAATACCAATGCCCTGCACGATGGCATCTTTTAATACATCACCATTATTACTGGTTAACGATCCGCTGAGCACCAGCGGCCGATTACCCACGATGCGCCACTGTTCCTTAACGCTACCGAGCGAATACTGTAACCAGTTGTGTGTCGATAAATCTAATAAACTCTGGGGCTCACCAAAGCGCTGCAGATAAGCCGCACTGGCACAAAACACCCGTTCAATGTCGCTGATATGGGTGGCGACCAAACTAGAGTCTTGCAATTTTCCGATGCGAATCGCCACGTCTATGCCATCGGCCACCAGATCTGTCATGCCATCACTCAGTTGCAGTTGCACCTCAATTTCAGGATAGCGTCGCATAAAGTTGGGCAGTGCGGGGGATAATTTTGACATTCCGAAGCTCAGTGGCGCCGCGATGCGCAAAGTGCCTTTAATCGTCGCGGTGCCCAGTTGTACTTTTTCCCAGGCCTGATCAAGTGATACAAAAATTTCGGTAACATCCTGATAAAATTGCCTACCCGCCTCGGTCAAATCAATCTGGCGGGTGGTTCTATTCAGTAGCTTTACCCCCATCGTCGACTCCAGCCCCGAGATTCGACGACTAATGGCAGCAGTACTCACCTGTAAAAATTCGGCTGCGCCTTTAAAGCTACCCACCTCGACGACTGCGACAAAACTGCGCAGTGCGATAAAATCATATTGTTGCATATAGCGTAACTATTATTTAACTAAAAGGATATTTATTGCAAAATACTAAAGAACTATACTAATCAGGTCAAGTAACTCAGTGCAATTGCAACATTTAACACTGATCAAATTACCAATTAAGGGTGAATAACATGGGATTAATAGTCGCAGGACAATGGGTCGATCAATGGTACGATACCAAAAACAATGATGGTAAGTTTGTTCGCCAAGAAAGCATGTTTAGAAATACGCTTTCCAATGAAGCGGGCAGTTTGTACCCCGCTGAGGCCGACCGCTATCATCTGTATGTCTCTCTCGCCTGCCCCTGGGCACACCGCACCCTGATTTTTCGTAAATTAAAGCAGTTGGAGTCACTCATTTCTGTCAGCGTGGTCAAGCCAGAGATGTTAGACAACGGCTGGGAATTCGATACAGCAGAGTCAGGAGCCTACCGAGATTCACTCTATCAATTTAACTATGCCTACCAGCTGTATTTAAAGTCCAATCCCCAGTACGAAGGCAGAGTGACCGTACCGATATTATGGGACAAAAAAACGCAGACAATCGTCAATAACGAATCTGTGGAGATTATCCGCATCTTCAACAGTGCCTTCGATCACTTAACTTCGAATACAGATGACTATTTCCCCGCAGCACAGCGGGAGGAGATTGAGAGCGTCAATCAAAGAATCTACGACACTCTTAACAACGGCGTTTATCGGGCGGGATTTGCCACCAGCCAGGAAGCCTATAACAGTGCTTACACGCAGTTATTTGACACTTTAGACTGGCTGGAAGAGCGCCTCTCTAAGCAGCGCTACTTAATTGGGCAACAGACCACCGAAGCTGACTGGCGTCTCTTTACCACCTTGATTCGCTTTGATGCTATTTATCACGGCCACTTTAAATGCAATAAGGCCAAGCTCAGCGAGTATCACCATATTAGTAATTATCTACGCGAGCTCTATCAAGTGCCTGGTGTGCTTGAGACAGTAGATCTTGAATACAGTAAACGACACTATTACGCTAGCCATGAGTCTATCAACCCAACACGTATTGTGCCCTTAGGCCCCCAGCAAAGCTTTTCCGGGAGCCACGATAGAAATAGGTTTGCATAGTCGCCATTACGCTAGTTAAAAGAAGATAAACGTAGCGAAATTAAGCTGAGGAGCAGAAACACAACATGTTAATCCACATTCCCTACACCTCTCTAGGTGGTGCCGATCACGGTTGGCTCAAAGCCAAACACCACTTTAGCTTTGCCAACTATTACAACCCAAAGCGGATGGGCTTTGGCTGTGTGCGGGTGATCAACGACGATTGGCTTGAAGCGGGCAAGGGTTTTCCACCTCACCCGCATAACAATATGGAAATTATTACATACGTGCGCAGCGGTGCCATTACCCATCAAGACAGCGAGGGTAATAAGGGGGTGACTAATACCGGGGTTATTCAGGTGATGAGTGCAGGTAAAGGCATCGTACACAGTGAATACAACCTTGAGGATGAAGACCTCACCTTGTATCAGATCTGGATAGAAACTAACCAAAGAAATGTTGAGCCGCGCTGGGAGAGCCGCGCTTTTCCCGATCAGGCCGCTGTCGATCAATTGCCACTGTTAGTTTCTGGTTATGCAGAGGACCGGGATAAGGCACTCTTCATTTATCAACAGGCGCGAATATTTGGTGGATTTATGCGTGCCGGTGATACTCTGTCGCAGCCCATTATTCATCAGGCTTATGTGCTAGCCTCAAAAGGGCAGTTTCAAATTAGTGACCAGAATCAGCAATTAACCCTCGAAAAAGGTGACGGCGCCGAGGTGACAAATAGTGCATCTATCACTATTACAGCACTGAGTGATTGTGAAATTGTATTGATCGATGCACCTGCATAATGGTTGTAAGCTGATCTATCGCTTGATTAG
>JABSRA010000046.1 GCA_013215445.1 Oceanospirillaceae bacterium | reverse complement strand
AGCAATGCACAGATCAAACCAATGGCGGCACTTTCAGTGGGGGTAAACACACCCCCATAGATCCCACCTAGTACCACCGCCGCCAACACAAAAATTGGGCTGGCACGCAGTGTCGCACTGTACCTCTGGTTATAACTGGCTCTTTTAGGACGCTGTTTTCCACCCTCTTGCCGCTCTCGTTTCAAAGCAAAGAAGATGCTGTATAAGGTGAACATCAGCACCAGCAATATGCCGGGGCCAATGCCCGCCATAAATAAGTCGACAATCGACTCCTCGGTAATCACCCCATAGACGATCATCGGGATAGAGGGGGGAATCAATATCCCCAAGGTGCCGCCTGCGGCCAGTAAACCAAACACAAAATGGCGTGGATAACCTCGCGCTATCATCTCGGGGATAGCCACTGTGCCTATGGTAGCGGCAGTCGCCACTGAAGAGCCGGAGATGGCGGCAAAAAAAGCACAGGAGAGTATAGTGGCGATACCTAAACCACCGGGTAAATGACCCACCCAGGATTGCACCGCATTAAACAGATCGGCGCCCACCCCCCCTTTCAATAATACATTCGACATCAGCAAAAACAGCGGGACAGAGAGCAATATAAAGCTATCGATGCTGCTCACTAATGCTTGAGAGGCGATTAACGGTGAAAAATCTGCCACCACTAACATGGTCAATCCCATCCCCCCTAGCGTAAAGGCGATGGGCACGCCCACCAGCATCAATGCCAACATACTCAAGAGCACAATGATAATCGTCATATATCGTGCTCCGTATCAAAGTTGAAGCTCTGTTGCTGACAAGTGCGGATAAACTCTACCAAACACTGCACCAACAATAAAACAAATCCCACCACGATAGAGGCATCAAATAACCACGCGGGTAGGCCTAACATACTGGAGGTATGACGATCGATAGCAATCGAATCTAAGGTGATGATACTGGCATAATAGATAGTGATAACACTAAACACGCCAATAATGACAATGGTCAGTAACTCGGCTAATTTGGCCGGTCTCGCTGACAAACGCTGCAACAATACATTGATACGGATCATTTTTCGCTGTTTTAACATCCACCCCATCGAGAGGTAACAGCCCCAGAGTTGCAACACTCTGGAGACTTCTTCCACCCAGATGGTTGGCATATTAAACAGGTATCTAGCGACTACTTCATAGGCAATAATTAAGCCTATACTAAAAAACAAATAGGCTGCAAAAAGTGCAGTGTATTTGTTGAAACTATCAATCCAATCTTTCATGTGTTACCTGCAAGGCGCCCTAATTCAACGAGTATTTATTATTTTTAACTCAATTATAGCGAGTAAGAGGACACTGCCCTCCTACCGCTAACACAGGTCTATAGCGCTTTAGCCGCTTCAACCAATTGCTTGCCAAGCTCTCCTGAGCTTTTAACATAGATATCAACCACAGAACTAGTGGCCTTCTTCCAAGCGTTGATTTGCTTCTCATCTAATTCAAAAACGTTCATCTTCAACTTAGATTCTGCCAGCGCATCCGCTTCTATCTTGATCATTTTCTCGCGCAGATCCGTCTCTACTGCACGACTGGCGGTGGTAATAATGTCTTGTTGAGTAGCATTTAGATTATTCCAAACTTTGTCGTTAATAATCACTAAAAACTCAATATCGGCATGTTTAGTCACGGTCAAGTTATCCATCACTTGGTAGAGCTTACGTGGCATAACCGCTGACACGCCTGTCATACCCGCGTCAACAGTACCACGCTGGTAAGCCAAAAACTGCTCAGAACCCGACATTACCACTGGTGCACCGCCCACTGATTTGGTGAACTCACCGAGCATTTTACCAAAAACTCGAACTTTCTTACCTTTCATGTCTTCAGGGTTGACGATAGGATCCCCTTTAGACAGTAGCGCTACTCCACCATATGCCTGCCACCAGAGCACCCGTGCACCGGTCTTTAATATCGCGTCATCCAAGGGTTGGCGAATCGTACTACCCGGCGCTGTAGCCTTTTTCACTAACGCTTCAGATGGAAACATAAAGGGCACGTAGAACACATCAACGGCGGGTACCGTACCGACAAATCTAGCCAGAGAAGCCACTCCCATTTCTATCGCACCCGATGACACGGCGCTCGGTACTTGCTTATCTTTATAGAGTTGCGCAGAGGGGTAAATCTCTATTTTAAGATCGCCGCTACTGGCCTTTTCTACCTTTTCTTTAAAGGCTAATAAATTCTGTCCCAGGTGATGCTTGAGTGGTAGCTGCAACGTAATACGCAACGTGGTCTCTGCCAGTGCCGGTCCCGCTATCACCGCACTCAAGAGTGTAATAGCTAACGCTGTTTTAATACTTTTCATAATATCCCTCATCTCTTGTTATTTTTGATGCAACACCTACTGATGTCACTGTTTATTACCTGTTTAACAACCGTATTGATCCGCCCAACTGAGCCCCCTCAATCTGCTCAGCTAGCGCAATCGCCTGTTTTAATTTTTTACTGTCGATACCGGTATCGATACCGCCACTCTCAAAAAAATACACCACATCTTCGGTGGCGACATTGCCACTGGCTCCGGGTGCAAAGGGGCAACCGCCAAAACCTGCCACGGCAGTATCAAACGTACGCACCCCAGCTTGATAGGCTGCCGCAACATTGGCAATCGCCAGTCCGTAGGTATCGTGACAGTGAAAGATTAATCGCTCCGGCTCGTCCATGAGCGCCAGTGCACGGGTAAATAAATCCCGCACGGCAAAGGGATGGGCACGTCCAGTGGTATCACAAAGCGCCAGTTGCGCACTGGGACAGATATTCAGTATTTGCTGGAACAGTGCCAGCGTGTGCTCTGGGTTTACCGCGCCTGTAAAGGGGCAGTCAAAGCTCGTCGCCAAACTCACCCGCAACGCCAGACCCTCTTTTTTATCAACTACTTGCTGCACGCGCTTAAGCTCTTCCAAAGACTGCTGCAAGGTTTTATTGACGTTATTGAGGTTGTGCGTCTCACTGGCTGAAAATACAAAATTTAAGCGCTGGCAGCGGTGCTCTGTCGCCATCTGCGCCCCCTGCTGGTTGGGAACTAATACAATGCTTTCAAAATCATCAGCGAGTCGCTCGACACCCTGCAATACTGGCACGATGTCTGCCATCTGCGCGATCGCCTTGGGGCTGACAAAGGAGCCCACTTCAATATGCTTTAAGCCCGCCGCCGCTAGGGCTTTGATAATGGCCAGTTTGTCAGTGGTGGCGATTGGCTCGATCACTGACTGAAAACCATCTCGGGGCGCCACTTCGATCAGGGTAACCTTGTCTTGCATCACTTAAACCACACCTTGTGAAATGTACTGATCGAGCTGCTGCGGGCTGATCCCCAGCATCTGACCATAAATTTCAGAGTTATGCGCACCGACTGCAGGGCCCGGCCAGCTGATACCCGGCTCTTGACCGATAAACTTGGGTACTACGCCTGGGTGACTGACTTCGCCAAAGCGTGGATCAGCGACTTGCATCACCATCTGTCGCGCTTGGTAGTGCGGGTCTGCAGCACAGTCTTCTATGTTAAAAATACGGCCGGCGGGAATGTCATGAGCTAACAACAGCTGCTCTGCCTCCAGTGAGTTTTGGCTGAGCGTCCAGTTTTCTATCAAATTATCTAACATGGGCGCATTGGCTACGCGCTTCGGGTTAGAATCGTACAGATCGCTCTCGCCAATCTCTGGACGGTTGATGATTTTGCACAGACGCTTAAATATCTTATCGCCATTAGCGCCTATTGCCAGCCACATGCCATCGGCGCAGCGGTAGGTATTCGAGGGGGCCGCAGTGGGAATAGCCGAACCGGTTGGCTGTCTAACGGCACCGAACTCGCCAAATTCTGGCAGTGTGCCCTCCAACAAGCTAAACACAGATTCATAGAGCGCCACATCTACTTCACGCCCCACTCCAGTGCCCGCCACATCGCGTTCATAGACTGCGCTCAGCGCGCCTATCACCGCAAACATCCCAGCGAGGCTATCCCCCAAGCTCACGCCGGTGCGTACCGGAGGCAGATCACTGACCTCTTTAGGATAACCGGTCAAATATCTAAGACCGCCAAAGGCTTCACCAATAGAGCCAAAGGAGACACGGTCACGGTAGGGGCCGCTCTGACCGTAACCTGAAATATGTACCAGAATGATGCGCTTATTGATTTGCTGCATCGTTGCATAACCCAGCCCCCATTTTTCCAACTGCCCCGGACGGAAGTTTTCAACCACAATATCGACTTGTAAAATAAGTTGTTTAACTAACTCAATGCCCTCAGGATCTTTTAAGTTCAGCGTAATGCATTGTTTATTACGCCCATGTACAGACCACCACAAGGTATTACCCTTGGTACTCATACCCCAGCTACGCACTGGATCACCAGCGCCAGGGGCTTCGACTTTGATGACTTGCGCACCGAGGTCCGCCATTAACCGGCAGCAGTGAGGCGCTGCAATAAAGTGACCAAGCTCTAATACGGTGAGTCCCGCCAGTGGCTTGTGCGCCTTTTTTGCCAACAGTGCCTGTTCATTCATCCATCTCTCCCACCGGTCAAGTTAACGCCTGACCCATACTTAAATTATTATTGATTAGCTTTAACAAAGCAGAAACCGGGCCAACACTTGTAACATACTAATAAACATAATGTTTTTCGTTTTCTGATGATTTCCAAACAAAGAACAGTTGCATAAATGAAACACTTATAAGTTATCTGACACAAATCTGTGCTATTTTCGATCAGCGCCATTAACTTTAGCTGATTATTGCATTAGGAGAGCAACCGCTGTGACCATTAAAATCGCTTTTATTTCTCAGACCAGACTCAGTAAATTATTAGACCTAGAGCAACGCCAGCATCAGTGGCAAACCGATATTGAGTTACATGAATTCATCGCCGAACAACACCGGGAGAAATTATTAGCGCTGGATAAAAGTCGCGACATAGCAGTGATTGTCGCAGGTGGCGGAAATGCGGCGATGATTGCCTCCATGGGGCTGACAACGCCACTGGTAAAAATTCAAATTTCAGGCTTTGATGTGATGCAAGCCCTGTGGCGCGCCCAGCGTATCGCTAAAAAAGCGGTGTTCATCAATTTTATCGAACCCATCGAACAACTAGAGCGTTTCGCCAGCTTGTTTAATATCGAGGTGCAGCAACATACTTTTAGTAGTGTTGCGCAAGTGGTTGATACCGTGTTCAGCGTTTTACAACAGCCTGACAGTGTGATTATAGGTGCCAGCCACGTCTGTGATATTGCCGAGTCGATGCAGGCTAAGAGTGTGTTTATTTACTCACAAGATGCAATACATCAAGCACTCACCGCCGCTGAGCAACTGGCGCTATCACTGCACGCAGAGCGGGTAAAACGTGAAAAACTGGAGGCGATATTACGCTCGGTTCACGACGGCATCATCTATATTGATGCCAATGCTAAAGTTGAAGAATTCAACCCCGCTGCTGCAACCATCTTAGGTCTCGAAGCCGGCGACACCCTCAACCAGCCCATCGCCAAGGTGATTCCCAACTCTGGACTTGAGCAAGTATTTCACTCTCAAAAATCTCAGTACAATCAATTGTTAAAAGTCGGTAATACGCAGATATTAAGTAATCGCATTGCAGTCTTTAATCAGGGTAAAATTATTGGTGCACTGGCCTCTTTTCAAGATGTAAAAAGCATCCGCAAGGCGGAGCAGAGTTTACGCCTCAATAATTTTGCCAATGGTCTGGTCGCCAGTCACTCACTGGATAATTTCATCGGTGAAAATGAAAAAATTATAAATTTGCTCAATAGAGCCAAACATTTCGCCAATACCGAAGCCAGCATTCTCATTCAGGGGGCGACTGGCACTGGCAAAGAACTTATCGCCCAGGGCATTCACTTAGCGAGCAAGCGCGCCAGTGGCCCGTTTGTGGCAATCAATTGCGCCTCTATCCCCGAGTCTCTGTTAGAGAGTACCTTATTTGGTTACGACGAGGGGGCTTTTACCGGCGCCACTAAAAGCGGTAAAACCGGCCTGTTTGAGCTAGCAGATAAAGGCTCTATTTTTCTCGATGAAATAGGCGAGCTGCCCTTTAGCATGCAAGGGCGGTTACTGCGCGTTTTACAAGAGCGCCAAATCATGCGCTTAGGCTCAAATACATTACTCAATATAGATGTGCGAGTGATCGCTGCCACCAATAGAAATCTGCTGGAAATGATTGCTCAAAAAAGCTTTAAAGACGATCTTTATTATCGCCTCAATGTATTGAACCTCTCACTCCCCTCACTGCGAGAGCGACGTGAAGATATTCCCTTGTTCATCAAGCACTTTTTTAAGCGCCACAAAGTACCTAGTGTAGAGTACAGCGCGCTGATCAGCGCAACTATGCCAGCATTATTGAGCTATTCATGGCCTGGAAACATCCGCGAGCTAGAGAATTTAGTTGAAAGGGTGGCGACACTGCTTAAAGCGGGTATCGATGATCAAGAAATAACCCGAGAGCTCAATGATAGCCTGGGAGTCAAGCTCAGCCTTAACCAAACCACTGCAGAAAACGCCCCTCTAGACATGAAAATAATAGAGCAACAACATTTGCAAGCAGTGCTGTCAGCCGCGAATAACAACCGCAGCATCGCAGCAAAAAACTTGGGTATTAGTCGTAGTACGCTGTGGCGAAAACTAAAGAGCCGCTAAACTAGCGAGCATACTGTCTGTAATACCCTCATGGCAGCAGCAGCGATTGAGAGCAATATTCGGGCTAAATACATTACTTTAACCATAAGACAGCTTTGCATCGTTCGATCTGTGGTATTAGCGAGTGATAACCCCAGTATTCGCCGCTAAACTTCCCTATACTAATTTTTTTGGATAAATTGGACATCACGTTGGCCACCGAACAGTCAAAGATTTGGGTAAACACAGACTTTACCGGGATTGAGTTACTCAGCGCTAACTATCAACGCTTTGAGTTTTGTAAACACTGGCACGATGAACTCGCTATTGGCATCATTGAAGAGGGCGCTGAAGGCTTACTCTATCGGGGTGGCAACCTACTCGTTCCACGCCAACATATTGTGGCCATTAACCCCGCTGAAGTGCACACCGGATTTGCCGGTACTGAACAAGGTTGGCGCTATCGCATGTTCTACTTTGATCTGGACACCTTGGCTGAGCTATTTGCCGATAGTGAGCTATCGATTGAACCTATTATCGAGCAGCCAATAATATTTGACCTCGAGCTTTACCAACAGCTCTTAGCCTTACATATTTCTCTGGAAATAAGCAGCCTGCAAATAACCAGAGATTCACTGTTAAGCATCGCCTTAGAGAACCTGTTTGCTCGTTACGGCTGTCTCAACAGCCCTAACCATCAGCTGCCCGCAGATATCCTCAGTGCAAAACTCGCCAGAGATTACATCAATGACAACTGGCAGCGCAATTTATCTCTGGCTGAATTAGAAAAGATCACCGATTGCTCCAAATTTACTTTAATCCGCAGTTTCAATCGCCACTACGGCCTTACACCACACCAGTATCTGCTGATTATAAAAATCCAACATGCTAAAACGCTGCTCGCCAAGGGGTTGAGTTTGAGTGAGACCGCTTTAACCTGTGGTTTCTACGATCAAAGCCACTTTCATCGTAACTTTAAACGCGCCTTTGGCATCTCCCCTGCCAATTATTTGCCCCGTTAAGCAACTGCAATTTCGTACAAGAATAAAGTTTTACTCTTTATTAGTATGGTCTTTTTTCAACCAAAGAGGACGTGAGCATGAGTTTGTTTGTAATCTGGCTAGGGGTGATGTTTCCCCTAGTGTTTAGCCCTGGGCCCGCCAATATAATTTTCGCCGCATCGGGCGCTAAAGTCGGTGTGAGAGGCTCTATCCCACTGCTAGCTGGTATTGATAGTGTATTTATCATCAAATCCATAATCATTGGTTACGGCTTAGGCCAACTAATGCAAGATCATCCGCAAATTATGCAGGTACTGCAGTTGGTTGGCGCATTGTATTTAGTTTATCTGGCACTTACGTTTCTAGCCAAAAGCACTTTTGCAACCAATCAACTGCAAAAACCTATGGGCTTTCGCGATGGAATATTACTGCAGTTACTCAATAGTAAAGGCTGGTTAATGCTGTTTTTGATGTTTAGTTTATTCACCGAACCAGCGGATCATGAATTTTCTGAGCAGGGGGTGCTAGTACTCATTGTATGGTTAGCAGGATTAAATATTTCAGTGCATTTTGTCTGGGTCATTGGCGGAGAGTTTATCGGCAAGTTATCGAACAGCCCAAGCTATCAACGCGCGCTCTCAGTGTTTTATGCCAGTTGCCTAATGGCAGTATCTATCTGGCTATTACTGGATAACCCACTGTGGGCTGCCATTCACTAAAAAAGCCGCTAATTAGCATAATTAGCGGCTTTTTGGTGCGTTTAGCAACGTTTAGGGCTATTTTTTAATCCGGTACTCAGCGGAGCGAGCGTGGGCTGTTAACCCTTCACCACGGGCTAATACTGAGGCAATAGCCCCCACATCAGAGGCACTTTGCTCTGAGAAGAATACAATCGATGAGCGCTTTTGAAAATCGTAGACGCCTAGTGGCGATGAAAACCTAGCGGTGCCGGATGTTGGCAGTACATGGTTCGGCCCCGCACAGTAATCACCTAGTGCCTCTGCGGTGTAGCGGCCCATAAAGATAGCGCCCGCATGGCGGATACCATCCATGAGTGCTTCCGGGTCTGCTACCGATAACTCTAAATGCTCTGGTGCGACTAAGTTACTCACCTCCACCGCCTGGGCCAAATCTTGCACTTTAATAAAAGCGGCACGGTTATTGATAGATTCGGTAATAATGCTCTCGCGCTCTAAGCTAGGCAGTAGCTTTTGCATCGCCGCTGCTACTTTGTCTAGATAAGCAGCATCGTCACAGACCAAGATAGCCTGTGCCTGCTCATCGTGCTCTGCCTGTGAAAACAAGTCCATCGCCAACCAATCTGGATCCGTTTCGCCGTCGGCAATAATCAGAATTTCAGAGGGACCGGCAATCATATCGATGCCCACCAAACCGAATACCGACTTTTTAGCGGTGGCCACAAAAATATTGCCGGGGCCGGTAATCTTATCGACCTTAGGAATACTGTCGGTACCGTAAGCGAGAGCGCCAACGGCTTGGGCACCACCGATGGTAAAGACTTGATCAACCCCGGCGATAGCTGCAGCCGCCAGCACTAAATCGTTTAACTCACCGTTGGGTGTTGGCACCACCATGATGATTTCATTAACGCCAGCCACTTTCGCAGGAATAGCGTTCATCAACACTGAAGAGGGATAACTCGCTTTACCACCGGGGACATAAATACCCACTCTATCCAGCGGAATCACTTTCTGGCCCAATATAGTGCCATCATCGTCTTGATACTGCCAAGAGCTGTCTGCCTGACGCTGATGAAAACGCTCCACTCGCTCAGCAGCTTTTGTTAAAGCATTGCGTTCAACGTCAGAGATACGTGCCAGAGCTTGCTGTAACTGCTGGTGCGAGAGCGTTAAATCAGCCATGCTGCTGGCGTTGGTATTATCGAACTTATTGGTATATTCAATAACTGCTGCATCACCACGATTGCGCACATCGCCAAGGATATCCTCGACGATTTTATTCACTTGGCTATCTGAGACAGAATCCCAAGCCAATAATTTTTCTAATTGCGCAGAAAAATTAGCATCATTGGCATCTAGCCGCTTAATCGATAATGCAGCCATGCTAAATACCTTGTGCCGTACGGCGGGTTTCTATCGCCGTGGATAACATATCGATGATCGGTTGAATCTGCCGATATTTCAGTTTCATTGGGGCCTGGCCTACTACTAGACGAGAACTAACATTGGCGATGAAGTCCAATTGCTCTAAACCATTGGCAGTTAGGGTATTGCCGGTATCGACAATATCCACGATAAGATCTGCCAAACCCATGATAGGCGCCAATTCCATCGCTCCATACAGCTTAATTACGTCAATTTGCTGACCTTGAGTAGCAAAATAGCGCTTGGCAATATTGACAAATTTGGTGGCAACTCGGATTCGCCCCTGAACGTCAGGTGCTCCTTTTAAACCCGCCACCATTAACTTGCACTTGGAAATTTCTAAATCTAGAGGTTCATACAGACCCTTGCCGCCGTGTTCCATCAAGACGTCTTTACCGGCGATGCCCATATCGGCGCCCCCGTATTCGACGTAGGTAGGCACATCGGTAGCGCGAATAATCACCAGTTTTATATTGGCATGGTTAGTATCAAAAATTAGTTTGCGTGAACTAAAAATATCTTCAGCGGGAATGATATTTGCCAGTTTCAATAATGGCAAAGTCTCTTTCAAGATCCGTCCTTTAGACAGCGCTATCGTCAGTTGCTCTTTTTTCATGATAATCCTAAAATATAATCTGGTCAGCGCCCGTTATAAAGCGCTGGGATAGACTATTTACTGCTGGACACTCTAGTGATTTTTCCACCTAAGCCCTGAAATTTTTCTTCGATATTTTCATAGCCACGGTCAATATGATAGATGCGATCAATCAGCGTCTCTCCGTCTACCACTAACGCTAACATCACCAGTGATGCCGAGGCGCGCAGATCAGTTGCCATGACGGGGGCACCGCGCAATTGGGTCGAACCCTCGATCGTTGCCGTGTTGCCATCGATCAGTATTTTGCCACCCATGCGGATCATCTCCTGCATGTGCATAAAACGGTTCTCGAAGATGGTTTCTTTAACGTGACTAATCCCTTCTGCTACACAATTCATCGCGGCAAACTGCGCTTGCATGTCCGTGGGAAACGCAGGATAAGGGGCAGTGGTTATATTGACCGCTTTAGGGCGTTTGCCGTGCATATCCAAGCTGATCCAGTCATCACCTGACTCTATGCTAGCACCGGCTTCAAGCAGTTTCTGTAAGACTGCCTCTTGAATATCGGGACGGGTGGCGGTGGTTTTAATTTTTCCGCCAGACATGGCCGCAGCCACTAGGAAGGTACCGGTTTCAATACGATCGGGCACTACAGAATGCTGCGCACTGTGCAGCTCAGCCACACCATTGATGACAATGGTATCGGTACCTGCACCACTAATATCAGCACCCATGCTAATCAAGCATTTCGCTAGATCCGTGACTTCTGGCTCTTTAGCGGCATTTTCGATGATGGTTTGACCTTCGGCCAAAGTGGCTGCCATCAAAATATTTTCAGTGCCGGTCACTGTCACTGTATCAAAAAAGATCGTAGCGCCTTTTAAGCGTCCATCCATAGTCGCGCGAATATACCCTTCTTCGACGACAATCTTCGCCCCCATAGCTTCTAGGCCACGGATATGTAGATCTACCGGTCTACTGCCTATCGCACAGCCACCTGGCAGTGAAACCTCCGCCTCACCAAAGTGAGCTAATAGCGGTCCCAGTACTAAAATGGAAGCGCGCATCGTCTTCACTAGTTCATAGGGCGCCTGGTAACTGTCAATACTGCTGGCATCAACCACCACTTGCATCGCATGGTCACGCGTTACGCTAACCCCCATACTCTCAATTAGTTTGAGCATGGTGTTTACATCGTGCAGCGCCGGCATGTTGTCGATGGTCAGCGGGCCTTTTACCAACAGCCCCGCCGCAATAATGGGTAGCGCCGCATTCTTAGCGCCGGAGATACGGACTTCACCGTTTAAGGTCTTGCCACCTTCTATTAAAAATTTATCCATGATTACATTATGCCTTTAGTCTTGGAGCTTCTGCCATTGTGCTAGGGTATAGGTTTTAATCGTCAACGCGTGAATACTGCCATCTGCAATCTGCTCATTAACACATTTGTAGACTAGCTGTTGACGTTTCACCGGCAATAGACCATTAAAGACTTCACTGATAACGGTGACCTCAAAATTACAGCCCTCACCCGAGGTGATCACGTTAGACTCCGCTATTTGAGATTCAATAATCTGTTTTACTTCTGCAGCTTGCATTTAATGCTCCAAGTAATTTAAAAAATAATTGCTGTGGCCTATACAAATCAGCGAATTTTGTTACGCACTCGCCAAATAATTTCCGTTTATCTGTGCCGAAAATGGGTGACAGAGGAAAATATATAACGATAAAGGCCGTCGCTTTAAAAAAGTACGCAGATGATAACTAAATTAGCAAAAAAAGGCGATGCAAGCGTTGATTATTTCCACTGAATACAGCAAAAACCATGCAGTCTTGGACGGGGGAGATGCCGGGCGAGAACTCGCTATGAAAAAAGATCGTCAACACCCACAGACCCTGCAATGGCCAACATTGCAGTGGGGACATTATGATAAGTATAAGTGCAGTGATGTGCCGATAACATTCGCTCTATACTTAAACACAGGGCAAGCGAAGCGGAATCAACCTTGGTGACCCCGGTAAAATCAACAGCAATTGCTGAATCCGCTGCAAGCTCAAATTTTTCACTTATGCTCTGTAGCGCTTGCACAGTGTTGAAAGTGAGTTCACCTGTTAATTTGATACTCTGACCTACGAACTCGATACTGGCATTCATGGCTGTGCCTCTAATCTGTTATTGTCGGCGCTTTACAGTAGCACCGACAACCTAAAAGTGCTTTGGGATTGGCAATTATTTTATAGCCATCGAATCAGACCACGTTTGAATTGCCACGCTGAGGTCACCCTTAGCTTGTTGTGCCATGCTGGCAAACTGATTTTTAAAGGTAACCCGTAGATTGAAGCCATCCAAATTAATATTGACGAGCTTCCACTGCCCTTCTTTTAATACCATATAATTGATTAACGTATAATCTTGGCCCTTGGTAGAGGTCACTTTCACTACCACTTTTTGCTTATCTGGCTTGGGACTCACTGAGCGATTCTTTTGCAACTCAAAACTCTCAATATCAAAGCTGACCAATATTTTACCGTAAGTCTTGACCAAGGTTCTGCGAAAGACGCTTAAAAATTCTGCTTTTTGCTCATCCGTCGCCCGTCGATAGTATTTACCCATAACGATTTTTGACAGGTAAGGGTAATCTACTTTGCCCTGGGTAACTTCGGTAAGACTTAGATACAATGGAGCTAAGTCTGCGTCCAATTGACCGCGGTAGGGAGATACTTTTTCGAGCATCAACTTGATCGAGGTCTCAACTTCATCGGCTGCTTGCTGCCAATCGGCCTGCACAGAAAAACTGACACTGATTAACAACAGTAAACTACTAAGCAATAATTTAATTTTCATTTTCTCTCTATCCCTAAGATTGTCTAATCGCTGACTTTATCAAACAAGAATTTTCCAATCAGCTCTTCCAGTACTAGGGCCGATTGACTGTCTTCAATAAGACTACCATCGACCAGCACCTCCTCTTCGGCTCCCACTGAGAGCCCTATATACTTTCCACCGAGCAAACCAGAGGTTAATATTTGCACTGAACTATCAATACTTAAATAGTTCACTTCAGAAAAGATTTCCATCTCTACTTTTGCAACCAGCAGCTGTGAGTCAATACTTATATCGGTCACCGTGCCTATTTGCACACCCGCTAAAGTGACTTCGGCTTTATTGGTCAGACCACCGATATTATCAAAGTGCGCATAGACTTTATAAGTATCACTATTCGCACCAGAATAACCGCTGACATTCACCGCCAGTGCCAATACCGCTAACATACCAGCTACCAAAAAAATTCCTACTAAAATTTCGACATTGCGAGTACGCATATCAAATATCTCCAAACATCAATGCAGTTAAAACAAAATCTAAGGCTAAAATCATTAGCGAAGAGTACACCACGGTCCTTGTTGTAGACTGAGATATACCCTCTGAAGTGGGTATTGACTCTAAACCTTGATACACGGCGACCCAAGTAATCGCGATACCGAATACAAAGGCTTTTATCATCCCGTTGAGAACATCGTCGTAAAAATCGACAGACTGTTGCATCACCGACCAGAAAGAGCCACTGTAAACACCCAGCCATTCGATACTGACCAACGCCCCTCCATAAACACCGACGATTGCAAAAATCATCGACAGAATTGGCATCGAGATAAAACCCGCCCATAACCGTGGCGCGACTATCCTGCGCAGCGGATCAACGCCGATCATCTCCAGAGAGGCAAGCTGCTCAGTAGCCTTCATCAAACCTATTTCTGCGGTTAGCGCAGAACCCGCCCTACCGGCAAATAACAGTGCTGTAACCACAGGGGCCAGCTCCCGCACCAGGGAGAGCGCCACCATTTGCCCCACTGCTTCTTCCGATCCAAAATCAACCAGAATGGTGTAGCCTTGAAGACCTAAAACCATACCAATAAACAAGCCGGAAACGACAATAATTAACAGCGATTTCACCCCGACATTGAACAATTGTTTGATCGTCAGGGAAATATTGGTCGAGGGCTGGGGCAATACCAATAGAGCATAAGCAATCACCATCGTCGCCCGGCCCAGACCTGCTAATTTATCGAGACTAACTCGACCGATAGCGGCAAAACCATCTAATAAGGACTCTATATTTTTCAAAGAGTGATACCTTTTAATTGGGCCATGAAATTGTCAGCAGGATAATCAAAGGCCACCGGTCCATCGGGATAGCCATTAATGAATTGTATTACATCTGCAGATTTTGATTGACGAATCTGCTCGGCAGTACCCGTTGCAACCACTTCGCCCCCGGCGATAATACATATATAGTCGGCAATGCTCAAAGTCTCTTGGATATCATGAGAAATAATTACACTGGTATGACCTAAAGCTTGATTTAATTTTTTTATTAAGGTGACAAGCACACCCATGCCAATCGGATCTTGTCCGGCAAAGGGCTCGTCGTACATTACAATTTCAGGGTCAAGTGCAATCGCCCTCGCCAGTGCGACTCGCCTGGCCATTCCCCCTGAGAGCTCACTGGGCATTAAATCACTGGCACCTCGCAAACCGACCGCCTGCAGTTTCATTAACACCACATCGCGGATTAGCAATGCGCTCAAATCAGTATTTACCTGCAGTGGAAAAGCGACATTTTCGAAGACACTCATATCGGAAAAAAGAGCGCCGGACTGAAACAACATTCCCATTTTTTTACGCATGGCGAAAAGCGCACTGCGTGAGCGCCCGTGAACACTTAGAGCCGAAACCAGCACTTCACCACTATCAGGCGTTAACTGCCCCCCAATCATCTTTAGCAAAGTGGTCTTTCCAGAGCCGGAAGGTCCCATTATCGCCGTGATTTTCCCTTTGGGGATACTGATATTAATATCCTTGAATATGACCCGTTCACCCCGATTAAATTTTAGGTGTTTGATGGTGATCACACTTTCAGTATTATCCAAGCTTTACATCTCCAGAGCAATTTAAAGAAAAATACCACTTTATCCATTTTGTGTCTGTACGCTTGTGTCCTATCATTGTCTTAATCAAGTCAGGCAACCCGCTAAATGACCGCCACAACCCCTATAAAACAACATCCCACATTAAGCCTTATTTTTCAAGCGGCGTATTATATCACCAGCATATTCATTTACATAGCACCAAATAGTTTATTATTGGGCCGACTCGTTATCCTGACGACGGCCTTGCGTCCTAAATTTCTGACAGCGCTTTTCACGCATAACTACCGAATCTAGGATTATCGCTTGCACCTCTTGGCAGTTCTGGTTTAATAGCCTCTTTTAAACAGAGTCCAAAATGCTAACTATGCTATATCCCATCATCAGCCTGGTAATCGGGTTAATCGTACTGGTCTGGAGTGCCGACAAATTTATCTTTGGGGCCGCATCAACCGCCAAAAATTTTGGTATGTCACCCTTACTTATCGGCCTGACTATTGTCTCATTCGGCACCTCTGCCCCAGAAATTTTGGTCTCTATCGTCGCGACGCTGGACAACGTGGGTACACTCGCTATTGGTAATGCCATCGGCTCAAACATCGCCAACATTGCATTGGTCTTAGGGGTCACTGCTATTATCGCGCCACTGCCAGTTAATGATAGCGTACGCAGTAAAGAAATGCCCTTAATGCTGGCGGTGACCGTTATCGCAGGCGCCTTGTTATTTAATTTAAAGCTAGATATTACTGACAGCGTGATCTTATTTGTGGCGCTGATTGTATCGCTAATTTTGTTTGCTCGCTTTCAACGAGACGCTCCTCATAACGAGAGTGACGAAATACCAGAGATGAGCACTGCTACCAGTGTTTTTTGGTTAATTGTAGGATTAGCGTTATTAGTCGCCAGCTCGAAAGCATTGGTATGGGGAGCCACAGAGATAGCGACCAGCTTAGGCGTTTCGGATTTAGTGATTGGCTTAACCATAGTCGCAATAGGTACTAGTTTACCGGAATTAGCGGCTTCAGTAACCAGTGCGCTTAAAGGGCACCATGACATTGCGATCGGTAACGTGATAGGTTCGAACATATTTAATATTGGTGCGGTGATGACAATACCAGGTTTAGCGAGTCCGGTTCTCCTGGACAGCTCGGTATTCAGCCGCGATTACTTATTAATGTTAGCCCTTAGCCTGTTACTTTTAGTGTTTTGTTATTTGCGAAAACCCGCGTCTATCAAGCGCTTAGAAGGATCAATATTAATCGGTATTTATATAGCCTATATGTTAGTTTTATATCTAACTGCTATGTAACACCCAATTCAACCATGCCTGAGAAAAGCAACGAATGTGCAATAACAATCTGTTTTTAACGTCAGCTCGTAATACAATCGCCCTGGAAGCGCAGGCGGTGGACAACTTAGCCTCGCTAGTTGACGACAATTTTGCACAGGCTTGTGCGGCAATCTTGTCCGGCAAGGGCCGAGTAATTGTGATGGGCATGGGGAAATCAGGACATATCGGCAATAAAATTGCCGCCACACTAGCCAGCACTGGAACCCCGGCTTTTTTTGTCCATCCAGCAGAGGCGAGCCACGGTGACATGGGCATGATCACCAGAGATGACATCGTTTTAGCCCTGTCTAATTCAGGCGAATCCCTGGAGATAAAAACCATTTTACCTTTGATTAAACGCATGGGTATCGTTTTAATCAGCATCACTTCTAAACCCAACTCAACCTTGGCAACGCTGGCAAATTTTCACTTAAATACGGGGGTTGACCAAGAGGCATGTCCTCTTAACCTGGCACCAACGTCTAGCACAACGGCACAATTGGTTATGGGTGACGCATTGGCATTGGCCGTACTTGAAGCCAAAGGCTTTAATGCCGAAGATTTTGCCTTCTCTCACCCCGGTGGTAAGTTGGGGCGAAAATTATTGCTAAAAGTTGCCGACGTTATGCATTGCGACGCCGCTATCCCCATTGTCCCCTCTGGCACACTCTTAACCCAAGCCCTGATCGAAATCACCCAAAAACGCTTGGGTATGACGACGATTGTTGACGATCAAGGTAGATTGTTAGGCATTTTCACCGACGGCGATTTAAGACGCGCACTAGATGGCGACATAGATTTCAAATCTGCCACCATCGACTCAGTAATGACCACTAGCGCAACGCTGATAGAGGCAAACTCTCTCGCGGCAGAAGCCGTTTTACTGATGCAAACTAAGGGTATCAGTCAACTGGTCATCACCGATTCAGAACAACGGCCAATAGGGGCATTAAACATGCAAGACTTGCTGATTGCTGGGGTACTATAATGAAGAGAATTAGCGATACCGAACTGCGCAAGAAAGCCGCCCAGGTCAAATTAGCCGTTTTCGACGTCGATGGTATTATGACCGATGGCAGCTTATTGTTTTGCGCCGATGGCACTGAGATAAAAACCTTTAATACTTTAGATGGACTCGGTATTAAATTATTACAGAAAAACGGCGTGGCGACCGCCATCATCACCGGAAGATCTTCTGTGCAGGTCACGCAACGCGCAAAGTCTCTGGGTATTAGTTACGTATTGCAAGGCAGAGACGACAAGCTTTTAGCACTGCAAGAGATCTGCGCAGAACAGCATTATCAACTGGATGAATGCGCCTATATCGGTGATGACTTGCCGGACTTGTCGGCGATTAAAGCCGTGGCATTTGGTGCAACCGTACCCAATGCTCATCCTCTCGTTATCGAACAGAGCCAGTGGTGCACTTCGCGACCGGGCGGTAAAGGCGCTGCTAGAGAGTTTTGCGAGGCTATTTTAGAAGCAAAGGGCCTACTTCAACAAACTTACGACGAGTACTGCTAAATTGATCATCGCCCGCCATAAACTGCGCTTAATCATCGCGACGCTGTTAATCATTATAGCGGTGGTTGCCTGGACAAAAATTGATAACCAATCACATAACGCTAACTCTCTGCAGATCAGCACAGAGTCAGATATTGATTTTTTTGTGGAGAATGCCGAATTAAAGACCTTTGACATCAATGGCCAACTCTCTCAGCTAGCCCTGTCGACTAAAATAGAACACTATCGACAAAAGATGTTCAGCACCGCCCAAAAAATGCAGGTCAGCAGCTATCAAACGCAGCTTCTCGACGCTGACATTAGCAGCAACAGGGCACGCATTTACGACAATCAAGGTCGAGTGATTTTCCGCGGAGATGTCGAGGTAAACAGCTACAAAATTGGCCAAAAACAAGCGGTGCTTAAAACCCAAACACTGACCTATCACCGCGACCAGCAAACCATTACAACGGAAGATTTTGTTGAATTCACTGATGTTTTTGGCAATATTACTACCGCTGTCGGCCTCTCTGCCGACTTACAACTAAAAACAGCCATTCTAAAGAACAATGTTCAAGGGACCTTTAATGAAAATTAATCTCAGACAATTCCATAAACTGGCTACATTGTTAGCTATTATCTGTAATATTTCATACAGTTATGCCCTTCCCGATGATAAAAACCAACCTATTGATGTCGTGGCCGACACTGCCAGCATGGATAACAGCACCGGAACGACTATACTCACCGGTAAAGTTGAAATAGTTCAGGGAAGCCTAACCATTACCGCGGACAAGCTCGTGGTGCAACGCAACCAACAAGGTGATATTCATCGAATGACTGCCACCGGTAAGCCGGCGCATTTTAGCCAGCAACAACTGCCAGGTAACCCCCACACTAAAGCCTGGGGGACAAAAATGGTTTACTCTGTGGCCAATCAAACGATCACGATTACCGGCAACGCAAAAGTACAGCAACTCGATGATAAGTTCACCGGGGACACCGTGGTCTATTACATGGACAAAGCGATCGTAAAAGCCATCGGTACTAAACAGCGTGTCCGCATGGTCATTCAGCCTAAAGGCCAGAAATAGTTCATGAAACTCATCGCAAAGCACCTGGCAAAAGCTTATAAACGGCGCCCCGTTGTAAAGGACGTCACTATTGAAATTAACAGCGGTGAAGTCGTGGGCCTGTTGGGCCCTAATGGCGCGGGGAAAACCACCTGTTTTTATATGATAGTCGGCTTAGTCGACGCCGATGCCGGAACCGTTTTTCTCGGTAATCGCGATCTCACGATGCTGCCCATGCATGAAAGAGCCCGCCAAGGCATAGGCTATTTACCCCAAGAGCCTTCAATTTTCAGAAAACTCAGCGTGGAAAACAACCTATTGGGCATTTTGGAAATGCGCAAAGATTTGAACAAATCACAGCAAAAAGAGAAGATGGAAGCGCTCCTTGAAGAGTTCCATATTACCCACATTCGAAAAAACATGGGTATGAGTTTATCCGGCGGCGAGCGCAGGCGCGTTGAAATTGCGCGGGCACTCGCAACAGAACCCAAGTTTATTTTACTGGACGAACCCTTCGCTGGCGTCGACCCTATCTCAGTGAATGATATCAAACAAACTATCTTGCATTTACAGAGCAAAGGCATTGGTGTATTAATTACCGACCACAACGTAAGGGAGACTTTAGACATCTGTGAAAAGGCCTACATAGTTACTGATGGCTACATATTAGCCTCTGGAACACCCGCTGAAATACTGGCTAACCAGCAGGTAAAGTCAGCCTATTTAGGTGATCAGTTTTCCCTGTAAATCCGTTGATTTACGTTGCATCCCAAGCATTTTAGAGTATCGTTATAGACTATATGAAACAATCTTTAGAATTGAAAATTGGACAACATCTGTCCATGACCCCCCAATTGCAACAGGCAATTCGCCTATTGCAACTCTCGTCTCTAGACCTTCAGCAGGAAGTTCAAGAGGCTTTAGATAGTAATCCGCTACTCGAAAATTCTGAAGATGAAATTAAAATTGAAACGGTTGTACAATCTCTCGATGACAAAGAACGAGAGCAAATCAATCCGCTGAAAAAAACTGACAACAACACCTCTAGCGAATCTGAACTGGCACCTACCAATGACACGGCGAGTGAGTGGAATAATGATATTCCAGTGGAGCTCTCTACCGACAGCAGCTGGGATGACACTTTTCAGCATGGCCCCAGCACCCAGCATAGTCCAGATCACTCGACGATGGAGTCCAACGATACCAACGAAGAGAGCTTACAAGACCATCTTAACTGGCAGTTAAACCTCACGCCTCTCAGTGAGATTGATCAGCTAATCGCCGTCAACATCATTGATGGCATTGATAACAATGGCTACCTTACTGTCGACCTCAACGATGTCCATCAACATTTTCAACACAGCGACGATGCACAGCTAAAAGAAATAGAAATTGATGAGATTGAAGCCGTATTACGCCGTATCCAACAATTTGACCCACCGGGCGTTGCCGCCAGAAATCTCAGTGAATGTCTCGGCATACAACTGACACAACTACCCCAAGACACCCCCTATATAGAGACCGCCAGAACCATCGTTGAGCTACACATTCAATTACTTGGCACTCATGATTATCGCGGCATTATGCGTAAGATGCGCATTACTGAATCCCAGTTGCAAAAGGCTATATCACTAATACTGCGACTCAGCCCGCAACCGGGGGCGAGCATCACCCCCAACCATGCTGAATATATAATACCGGATGTTTTTGTCGAAAAAATTAATGGTTATTGGCAAGTGCGCCTCAACAGTGACAATGCAGTCAATCTCACCATTAACAATACTTACGCAGGTTTGATTAAACGTGCCGATAACAGTGATGATAATACTTATTTAAAGAATCATTTACAGGAAGCTCGCTGGCTGATCAAAAGCATTCAAAGCAGATACGACACGTTACTTAAAGTATCTAAGCAAATCTTAGCGCGCCAAATTGATTTCTTTGAATACGGTGAACTCGCCATGAAACCCATGGTACTACAAGATATCGCCGAGGCGGTAGAAATGCATGAATCAACCATTTCCCGCGCCACTACCCAAAAATATATGCACACCCCCAATGGCATTTTTGAGTTAAAATACTTCTTTTCAAGCCATGTCAGTACCAGCGACGGAGGAGCCGCCTCCTCAACCGCGATTAGAGCACTGATTAAGAAAATTTTAGAAACTGAAAGCCCGACAAAACCATTGAGCGATAACAAAATCGCCAAATTATTAGGGGATGAAGGGATTAACGTCGCGAGACGCACCATCGCAAAATACCGCGAGTCGATGGGTATCGCACCATCAAATGAACGCAAGCGGTTACTTTAAAATAGACAATCATGTAAATTATCAAGGAGATTTTTTATGCAAATCAATGTAACAGGACACCACGTAGATCTCACCGAAGCACTCACCAACTATGTGCACGCTAAAACAGAAAAACTAGAGCGACATTTTGATAACATTACCAACGTACAAGTCACCTTAAGCGTTGAAAAAAATCGACACAAAGCCGAAGCTAATTTACACTTATCCGGAAGAGAGATCTTCGCCTCGGACGAACAAGAAAATATGTATGCCGCGATTGATGGACTATCTGATAAACTAGATCGCCAGATTATCCGCTACAAAGAAAAACTCAAAAGCCACAAATAAACGACAAAAGACACTATGCCAATAATCGACTTACTCTCTACAGAAACCGTCATCTGCGACCTCCAAGTAGGCAGTAAAAAAAGAACGTTAGATACTATCAGCACGCTTGTTAGCAACCGTGCTGATAATATTTCCCAAGACGACATATTCACCGGTTTAATTGAACGTGAAAGACTCGGCAGTACCGGTATCGGCAAGGGTGTAGCCATTCCTCACTGTCGCCTCGACGACTTAGAAAAACCCATTGGATTATTTTTTAAACTCAGCAAAAGTGTAGATTTTGATGCGATTGACCGGGAGCCCGTCGACCTAATCTTCGCGTTGGTAGTCCCCTCGAATTGCTGTGATGAGCACTTGTCAACGCTCGCCCAACTCGCGGAGTTATTTGACGACGATCACAACCGCAGCAGGTTGCGCCAATGCACTAACTCTATAGAGCTCTACCAGGCACTACAGAGCATGACGAGTTAAGTTAGCGAATCAAGCCAAACAATTTATTCGCCTATAACAACCTATTCAAGATCTATTTAGAGCTTACTTTGTGCATCGAGTTGGCTTTCATTCAGGGAGACGTGGCGTGAAGCTTATCATCATTAGCGGTAAATCTGGCTCTGGTAAAAGCACCGCAATACAAGTGCTAGAAGACATTGGGTTCTATTGTATCGATAATTTGCCAGCGGCGCTGCTACCTCAGACCATCCATTATTTACACAGTACCCAAGCCCCTCTGTCTGACAAATCAACTAAACATCGCCCCGAAGATAAGATTGCCTTGTGTATCGATGCGAGAAATCCTATTGAGCACCTCGAGCAATTACCGGGCATTATTGAACAGCTCAACAAAAGCGAGCAAAAGATCGAGATAGATTTTATCTACCTAGATGCCAGTGATGAAATTTTAATCCAGAGATACAGCGCCTCTCGACGCCGCCACCCAATGGCCAATCAAGCTCAGGGGCTAAAATCCTCTATCGAGTATGAAAACCGGGTGCTGGCTCCCATCGCTGATTTGGCCTCTATTAGAATAGATACGACTCACCTATCGCTTTACGAACTCAGAGACAGGATAAAATACCGAGTTGCGCAACGCATAGAGCAAGATTTATCCCTGCAATTTATCTCCTTTGGTTTTAAACACGGCGTTCCCTTAGATTCAGATATCGTCTATGATTTAAGAATGCTGCCAAACCCCTATTGGATTCCCGAACTTCGATCATTCAATGGTAGGCAACAACCCGTCATTGATTTTCTTGCAGCAGAACCCCTAGTGACTGAGATGGTTGATGATATTCGAGGCTATGTTGAAAAATGGTTACCTCACTTTAAAACCAACAACCGTAGTTATGTCACGATAGCCCTTGGTTGTACTGGCGGGCAACACAGGTCCGTGTATATCGCAGAAAAACTGACCGATTATTTTCGGCCGCTGATGGATAATGTCTCTGTCTATCATCGAGAAACCAAAGATTGAACCACTCTATTAATTTTTATAAGGATGCCGTTAATGCCAGCACTTGAGATACGAATCATCAACAAACTGGGTCTACATGCAAGAGCTGCCTCCAAACTGGTCACGATCGCCAGTAAATATCCCTGTAATATTAATATTACCAAAACAAATCAAGATGCCAGCGGCAAAAGCACGCTTAAAATTGTCGATGGTAAAAGTATAATGTCAGTGATGATGCTGGCTGCAAACCTAGGCACTGATTTACTCATCGAGACTTCTGGAGAGGAGCAAGATCAAGCTCTTGAGGCAATTAGGACATTGATAAACAACAAATTTGATGAAGAGGAATAATATAAATCATTCATTTAGAATACATATTTGATCTACATACTCAGGTATACTATTACTTCGATAGCTCCTTTTAGCACAGAGATATTTAGCGTATGAATCAGCCGGCCAGCGTATCTGAACTCGATAAATTATCTCAAGCACTCGATAGCGGTGCATTTCAACAAATACGCTTTACGCTCAACAATACCTTACAGAGTGTCGAAGTCGCACACTTGCTCGAGAAATCCCCACCGAAAGAGCGTCGTATCTTATGGCAGCTAATCCACAGAGATAACGAAGCCGCTGTCTTACAACATCTATCTGATGATATCCAGGCAGATATTCTCTCGCGAATGGATAACAGTCGTGTTCTGGCTATTGCCGACTCGCTGGATACCGACGACCTTGCCGATCTTCTGCAACAGTTACCTGAAACTGTCATGCATGAATTACTCAAGGCAATGGATAAACAAAACCGCGAGCGCGTAGAGCAAGTATTATCTTTTGCAGAGGACACCGCCGGCGGCTTAATGAATACAGATACAGTGACTATCAGGCCTGATATCACTGTAGAAACGGTACTGCGCTACCTCAGACGCCACGATGAAATCCCCGAGATGACCGACAGTATCTTTGTCATTAGCCGCCGCAAAGAGCTGTATATTGGTACCTTGGCGTTAACCAAACTACTGGTATCGGACCCCGAGACCACCGTTCGCGAAATCATGCTCACCGAAGTTGAACCAATCCCGGCCTCTATGCCCGACCATGAAGTCGCGCTGTTATTTGAGCAACACGATCTAGTCTCAGCACCGGTGGTTGATAAACTCGGTAAGCTATTAGGGCGAATTACTATCGATGATGTCGTCGATGTCATCCGTGAAGATGCGGACCACTCACTGATGAGCATGGCGGGGCTAGATGACGATGAGGATACGTTTGCTCCCGTCTGGAAAACCAGTAAAAAGCGCGCTGTATGGCTTGGCATTAACTTATTAACCGCTTTTATTGCCTCCGCAGTGATTGGCATCTTCCAAGATACTATTGACAAAGTAGTCGCCCTGGCAGTTTTAATGCCTATTGTTGCCTCGATGGGCGGCATAGCCGGCAGTCAGACACTAACCCTGATCATCCGCGCCCAAGCGCTTCATCAAGTAGAGAAGGCAAATACCGCCTGGTTACTGCGAAGAGAGCTACTGGTTGGCGTTTTAAATGGAATTCTATGGTCTATGGTCGTCGCAGGGGTCGCAGTATTGTGGTTTGGAGATTATACTATAGGCTTAATTATAGGCTTGGCGATTATTATTAACTTAATCGTGGGAACATGCTCTGGATCGCTACTTCCTATTCTCTTGAAAGCCAGGGGCGTAGACCCGGCATTAGCCGGAGGAGTTCTGCTAACCACAATTACCGATGTAGTAGGGTTTTTAGCATTTTTAGGCTTGGCAACATATTTTTACGGATAGACAGATGACAGATAATAAATTTGATACTTATGAAGATGAAGATGACGATTGGATCAGCCGGTCGTCTTTAAAACGCGACGCCGAAGCTCTGCAAAGGTTAGGTGCGAAAATGATAGATCTCAAGCCTCATCAACTTGATAGCATAGAGATGGATGAGAATCTTCGCGACGCCATCGACGAAGCTAAACGGCTAAAACCTAGAAGCGGTGCCCTTAAACGGCAGTTCCAATACATAGGCAAGTTAATGCGCTTTGAAGATGCAGATGTTATCGAGAAAGGCATTAATGGCTGCGATTTAAAACATGAAGAATACAATAAAATTTTTCATCGCCTCGAGCGTTGGCGCGATCGCCTACTGGACAATGATGAGGGCATGATTGATGTTATTCTCGCAGAATATCCGCATACCGACATACAGCACTTACGCCAATTAATCCGTAATACCCAAAGGGAAATATCCAAAAACAAACCACCCTTAACTTCCAAAAGGCTGTTTAGGTACCTAAGGGAACTAGAGGGCTGTTAAGCACATGTATCGAGATTAAAGAATGGTCTTATTCAAGGCTATTCTCTATTTCAACAACTGTTCTCTGTCGCCCCTATTTAGCTCTGACAGGACTAATTTTAGGATTCGACCAAGGGCCCGATATCTGATAGCGCAATGCAGTGAGCTTCGCTAGCTGCTTGCCCAACAACTTGTCCACGACAAAGGCAATCCCCGCTATTTGTGGGGAAGCCAAGAGTAGCGCGGCCAGAGGTGCATTACTGGTGAGGGGAATAGCCACCACCATGCGCTGTTCAAGTGATTGCTCTGCAAAATTTATAGTGCCCTCCATCTCCACGCTCGCGGAACTTCCCACCAGTTTTAACGGCTCTTGTGAAGTGGCAATACCATCTTGCAGATAGTATTTAGCGGTTACTTTATCGAATGAGATGCCGGACTCTAATAGATCAGAAAAGTCTAATTTCAATCGCTTGATCACCGTATTTAAGTTTAAGATACCAAAGATGCGTAAAAAGTTAGCGGAGGTACCCGCCTCAATTATGCGCCCTTTGTTGATCGTAAACTCAACCCGGCCATTCAGGTTTTTTTGCTGCATAGACCAAGGGTATCCTCGCCAAGAAAGGTAGGCCCCTAACTTACCATCTTTATTTTCCAAGACATCTTTATAACCAAAGCTGGCCAGTAACGCCCCAAAATCGCCACCGACGGCACTCATCTCCAGAAACGATCTTACCGCCTTGCTATCCACTGCCACCGCAATTTCACCGCTGATTTTGGTACCGGCAATCGTACCGACCACCCCGCTAGCTTTGTAACCTTTTTTAGTGGGTGCTAACGACGCCTGCCATGGACCCAACTGATGGTTGTTATAGATCAAGCGATCAATGGACAATTTTACTTTTGGCCAGTTTTTAGGCTGTAAGTCAGAGCTAATCTGCTGATTTATTCCATCACTGCGACCCTTGGTCTCAGTCGAAACTATGTGTAACTTGTTTAATTTAAGCACAATGCTCTGGCGCTTACCCTTAGGTATTAAAATCTCACCACTGGCTATACCCGTACTAAAAGTACCCTGCCAATGATTAGTTAACTGCTTAAAATCTAGCTTTCCAGTTAGTTTGTTTGACCCAAACAACCCAACATTTTTCAAAACTAATGATAATCGTTTGAAGTTATCACCCTCTGCCTGCTCAGCTGCACTGCCCTGCGCATCTTTCACGTCACTAGAGAGGGAGAGATAGGGAGCTAGTGCATCTAATTGCATATTAGCTAAAGTGCCCGTAATGTAAATACCTGTGCCTGAAACAGCATCTGGCCTCGCTCCACCTAAAACAATATGAGTCGATGCATTACCGTCCAATTCACCCCCAGCATCACGTGTCGCAAGCTGAGTAACACCCCTGACTATATCCGCATAGTTATAACGCCAGATATCACGTTGCCCATTGCTGGGTAGTTTTAATATTTGTAACTTGCTCGCCTGTGCTTCACTCTTTCCCCATGGCTTTGGTAAATCGATAGCCATACCCACTAAATCCGAATTAATTAACAACTGATCACAATTTGGCGAGGTGGAGCAAAAATCAATTTTTGCATTAAATCCAGCACTGCCCTTCGCCATAGCTAGCATCGGTGAATTCAACCAGGGCTTAACCGCAGCTGTGGTCATTTTCCCCTTGAGTGTCAGGCTAGTTTTCAAGCCTTTAGCATGAGCCTTACTGGTAATAGAAAGAATCCCTGGATGCTCAAAAATATGCAGTGCAATTTTATTACCCTGCAAACCCGCCAAGGTATCATAAGTCACTTTGCCATTAATACCCTTGGCCGCTAGCTTTAATTCATCATCAGCTACACTCACCCCGGTTAACGCTGAGGACAAACTCAGGTAAAACGGCTTTTGCTCTAGCACCACCTTCGCCTTGGACCCTTCAGAAACTTCGAACAGCGGGAGGGTTAACGCTAACGATGACTGATGCTTACCTTTTAACTGCCAACTGCGCAAGAATTTAGGCACTATCTCTATGGCGGGTTTGGTTTTTAGCTTTGAAAAGAGTGGATTTAACCCCCCTTGTAATAACGCACTGACCTCGATAAAGCCTTGAGCAGCGGTTTTTTCAACACGTAACTGACTCATCTCATTAGACGCTATGCTGCCCTGTTTAGAGGTGACTATCAAATCACCATCCATATAACTGATACTTAAATCCTCGGTCATTAAATTTGGCCACTTTCGGTCAAAATTAATCTTAGTATCCGCCATGTTTAAATACAACTGCACGCTTGGGTTGATAGATTCTTCAAGATTTCTGCGCAAGCCTGTGCGTAATACAAAACCTGCCTCATGCACATGTCCTGCCAACGCAGCGTCTTGTAACCAGCTAGTCAGTGCTTGACCGACTATTTTACCGGGAACATAATTTAGCAGATCATCAACCTGGGAATTTTGCAAACCCAACATTAAAATAAGCTCTGCCTGCTTCGTCCAGTCCATTGGTAGTACTAAACTAAACCGACCATTGGCGCGCAGTTCATCTCGGGATACTTTCAATAACTGAGAATTCACCAATATGTTTTGCACGCCCTGTTGGTTGCGTTCGATTTCCCAGGCGATAGTCCCGCTGGCCTTTTTATAGTGCCATTTACTGTCAAATAACTGGGGAAAAGACAGCCCAAAGTTCTGTGTGTTTAAGGCAAATTCTCCCCGCAGTGCTGACATTGACAGCCTCCCTGACACCCCTGACACGGCAGGCGCTCCACGATAACTCTTTGCCGAAACACTCTTCATGTCTGCCTGTAAAGTGAAATCTGCCAACGCCGCAGAGCTCCACTCTATCGAAATATTTTCTACATTGCCTTTTAAGTCCAATTTTTTAAAGATCGTTTTATACTTTTCAGCCACCATGCCCTGCTGTAAAACAACCGCGGTTATCGCCTCTAAGTCCAGCGATGAAAGCACCAACCGCTGTAAGAAAGGGTTATCTAGTCTATTGTAGAAGCCACTGATTGCAGAAATTTCTATGCTGGTTTGACCATCGGATAGCTTAATATCAGACAGCGAAAAAGGTTGTTTCTCGGATGCCTCACCCAGTGCAAAATTTACATGAGAATCTAACAGTGTCGGTAAATCAGGATTGTTAAAATACAGTGAATTGATAGTCGCCTTACCCACCACATCAGAAATCACACCATTTTGTAACGTCGCCCACAATTGTGCATCCAGTGAGAGCTGTCGTATAGCAACGCCAGCATCCCAAAGATTTAAGGCCAGTAACTGTTCAGATATATTGGTAAAATTTGCATAAATATGCAGGGCAGTATCGGTTATTTTCGGTGCTAATTGACCGGCTTCAATGGCAAACTGGACCAGAGAATCATCCCCGTAATGACGCAACTCAGCGGTACCGTTTATCTGATGCATCTGCTCAGTATTTTGCATGACAAACTGGATTGGCCCTACTGTTCTCTGGCCTGCATTTTCAGGTTTCAACACCAGTTTTGCATCTTTAAAGATAATCTGTGACTGATTCAGCACATTTTTCAACAATTGATTGACCGAACCCAACGAGGCTGATTTAGCCACATTAAGTTTAGTAGTAGGAGAAAAAACCGTTAGCCAGCGACCTTGTATTTGCTCGGCTTTAAGAGAAAATTTATCAACTGATAAATGTTTAAAAATGGGCGCCAAATTAAAAATACTTTGCACCACATCGAGCTCGGCAACAATACTGCCAATCTCAATCCTGCGGTGCAGATGCTGAACATCGAGAATTCTAATCTTGGTCAGTTTAAACTGCGGCTTAGTTTGTACCCAGTGTGCTTCAATCCCACCAATGCTAATATCAGCGTTTAGCTCCCTCGATAAATAAGCACTTATTTGTACGGGGTATGCACTAACCTGTGGCAGTGCAAAGCGCACCGCCATGATTAAACCCGCACAAAGCACTAGTGATACGATGACAATAATAAGCAACCAGCTGCCTGTTTTCTTAACCATTAAGCATCCATTTTAATTGTTAACAATTAATACCTAAACAGTACTAATCTCTCGTCATTTATCTACATGAATAAACAAAATTCTGCTGAATTTACGATTTATTGTCTCACTTTTACCCACCTATATCATTCGCTAGATAGGCCGCGCTTTACTGTATCTAATCTGTAACCTAAAGTCTAAAAGCAAGCAATAAGTATTGGAGTTCTTAGCCTAACTTAGCAAAAAGAGCTGATAACAACACGCGCTAACACACCTTGAATAACCGGTTTAATAGCCAGCCAGAGGGAAAACCTGACGCCGTTTTTTGCCTTGTATTATCATCGCTGATGACGTTATGCTGCGAATTTTATGGGTTGTTTTCTATCTAAGCACCACATCAAAGTGCTCTGGCCCATAGTGAGTATCTATTTTATATTGGATCGATTTGTTGATAAAAGTTTCCAGTTCAGCCGAGTGATTTGACGCCTCATCTGTGACGTACTCCACAACTTCTGCTGACGCTAAGACCAAATAAGAATCGGTATCGTAGGCGCGATGTTGCCGTAATATTTCTCTAAATATTTCATAACAAACAGTCTCTGGCGTCTTGATGAACCCGCGGCTTTCACACTGGGAACAAGGTGCACATAAAATATGCTGTAAACTCTCCCGGGTACGCTTGCGGGTCATTTCAACCAAGCCCAACTGTGATACCCCCATCACTTTACATTTAGCGTGATCTTTTTCTAAGACCCGCTCCAGTGCTCTGAGCACCTGACGCTGATGATCTTGGGATTCCATATCGATAAAGTCGATAATAATTATCCCCCCTAGATTTCTCAGTCTCAGCTGTCGCCCTATCGAAGTTGCCGCCTCTAGGTTGGTTTTAAAAATCGTCTCCTCCAGATTTCTGTGCCCAACGTAGCCACCAGTATTAACATCAACGGTGGTCATCGCCTCTGTTTGATCAATAATCAGATAACCGCCTGACTTAAGATCAATTTTGCGGCCCAGCGCCCGCTGCATTTCCTCCTCGACATTATACAAATCAAATATTGGCCGCTCGCCTGGATAGTATTCTAAACGAGGCAGCAATTCAGGGACTAATGCGCGGACAAAATCTTCTACTTTATTGAATGTCTCTCTCGAGTCGATGCGAATCCGCTCTATCCCAACATGCGCCATATCCCTTAAAGCACGCATATCTAAAGGCATATCTTCGTAGACAACGGAGGGGGTGGGGACACTTTTAATGTCTTTTTCGATACGCCGCCATAACCGCTTCAAAAAACGAATATCTGACTTTAGCTCAACCTCGCTAGCGCCCTCTGCAACCGTCCTTAATATATAGCCCCCTTGAATTGAACTATCTTCTTCAAGAGTACTTAACAAGGTATTGCGCAGACGATCTCGCTCTTCAGGATCTTCGATGCGCTGTGAGATACCCACGTGTGAGTTATTATGCATATACACTAAATAGCGAGAGGGGATGGAAATATGGGTCGTTAGCCGAGCGCCTTTTGTGCCCAGTGGGTCTTTGGTGACTTGAACCAACAATGATTGGCCCTCGCGTAAAATATAAGCGATAGAATTTCGGTTTTTTTCTTCAACCTCAGGATTTGTACAAATAACCTCATCAACATGAATAAATGCCGCTTTGTCCAAGCCGATTTCAATGAAAGCAGCTTGCATACCCGGTAGAACCCGTACTACTTTACCCTTGTATATATTACCGACTATCCCACGCTTGCTGGTACGCTCCACATAGATTTCCTGGGGCATACCATTTTCTATAATAGCAACGCGAGTTTCCATCGGGGTAAAATTTATTAATATCTCTTCGCCTATTGTCGTCGCCACAATTTACATTCCCTTACATTTAACCCTGCTAAAAAATATCGCTTTTAAGTGCATCACATCCTACAATACTTCACCACATAAAATCTGAAAACTTACTTAGTACCAATTGTTTATCTGCTATATTTGTCTATATGCTGATTGCATCGCCCCCGGAAAACACCCCTGCAGTGGTCACTTTAAAAATAAGTCATCACCGCACTTCCCCCAAGTCACTTTTAACTATCCTTGGTAAAATTCCAGATGGGGATATCAAAACTCATCAACAGCTGTGCGGTTTCCATCACAGGTAGACCGACTACCGCCGAATAACTACCCTTTATCTGACGGACAAACCTAGCACCTTTTCCCTGAATTGCGTAGCTCCCCGCTTTACCCAGCGGTTCTTCGGTCTCCCAGTAACGTCGACAAAGAGCTTCGTCTAATTCACAGAACTCTACTTGGGTTACCACCAGTTTAGATAAATGTTGATTGGCATCTAAAACAGATACCGCCGTAAATACTTGATGCCAGCGCCCAGATAAAGACATTAACATCTCCACTGCATGCTCTTGAGATTCAGGCTTGCCCAGTATTTTTTGATCGATTACCACGCTCGTGTCTGAACCTAATACCACAGTGTTAGCGGCGGTTAAATCGAATATCTTTTGACATTTTTGTAAAGCCAAACGGCTGACATAGTCCGAACAAGCTTCATTGTCATTGACAGACTCATCGATATCAGCGGCTTGAGAGGTAAACTCAACCCCCAGCTCAGTCAATATTTGGATACGGCGTGCTGATGCAGAAGCCAAGATGATTTTTTGCGCGTTGCCCTTCATGATATTTTGAACGTACGTCTAATACTGCGCAAGACAACGAATACCCAGGGCCAGATTAAAGCGCTGACAAAGGCGGGAATCAAAAAAGTAAAATCGCCCGCTATCGTGCCGGCAATCGCCTGAAACCAGTAGAATATAAATTGATTCAATACAATTAAGAAAAAAACCACAATCGCCTGCTGCCAGAGCGGGTACATGCGCATCTTTTTATGCATCAACAGTGTACTAAAGGCTATGACCGTCAGCGCAAGTGCATTGATACCCAGCACAGAGCCCTTAATCACATCCAACATCAAACCTAAAACCCAGGCGGAGCCCACCCCAAAGCGCTGGGGTAATGCCATCATCCAATAAATAACGAATAGCGCTACAAATTCTGGTCGCCACCATTCTAAAATAATCGGCAATGGCGTTTGCGAGAGCATAAACGCCACGATAAAAGTACCCAAAACAATCATTATTCCCCCGGGACTATGCTGGCTCATAACCCTTCACCTAAGGCACCTGGGGACTGCAAAGAGGCTTTATCTGTATTCTTCTGCTGTGGTTTTTCTCCCACCATCAAGACATAGCGACTGTTATTTAATCTCGCCAGTGGCACAGCCCTCACCAGCATAAATTTACGACTCGGATCTCTTTGCACATAGACCACTTTGGCCAGTGGATAGCCATAGGGAAACCTCCCCCCTAACGCCGACGTTACCAGCACATCACCCTCTCGGATATCAGCATTGTCTGGCACATGTGTCACATCAAGCTCACCGTGACTACCATTGCCAAGCGCGATAGCTCGCATGCCATTGCGCACAACTTCCACGGGAATAGCATGGCGCCCATCTGTTACCAACATGGTGCGGTTGGTGTAGAGGGACACCTCAACAACTTGGCCCATGATACCGCCAGCATCCAGTACCGGCTGACCGACAAACACCCCATCTTCACTACCCTTGTCCAGTATAACTTGATGCTGGAAGGGGTCTGGGTTAACGCCAATTAATTCCGTTAACAATACTTTGTCATCAATTTTTTCGCTGGCATTAAGCAGCTCACGCAAGCGCACATTCTCAGCCCGCAATACAATCATCTGCTGCACTTTACGCTCGAGAATAATAGAGGTAGAGCGAAGCTGATTATTGTCTTTAATTAAAACAGTGCGCTCCAACAACACCATGGAGATGTCATCGGCGATATTCGTCGGAATATCTACCAACCATTGTATGGGTGTTAATAAGACGGACAGGGCAGATCGTACTGGCCGTACCGAGTCTCCACGATAATCTGAGACCAATAAGCCCAAGGCAAGAATAACCAATAACAGGAAACTGAGGCGGGGTAAACCGCCTCGAAAGATAGGTTTCAACTCAGCCCTCTCGATTAGTGAAAGTTAAAAGAGGGAACCAAGTAATATTATGAAACAGGTATAACACAAAAAAACCTTGTTAACCTAGGCTTTCGCCCAGGGTATTAATCGTAGGATAAAAGTTCAAACGCCTGCTGGTCAATGAGCTCTAAAGCGCGTCCGCCCCCTCTAGCCACACAAGTTAACGGATCTTCTGCCAAAATTACCGGCAGGCCACTTTCCTCACTGATCAGGCGGTCAATGTTACGCAACATAGATCCTCCTCCCGTCAAGACGATACCACGCTCGGCGATATCAGAGGCGAGTTCAGGTGGGCATTGTTCCAAGGCGCTTTTCACCGCTTGTACAATAGCGGATAGAGGCTCTTGTAAAGCTTCTAGAATCTCGTGCGAGTTCAAGGTAAAGCTGCGGGGAATACCCTCAGCTAAATTTCTGCCCCTGACATCGATTTCAAGCACTTCACTGCCCTGATAGGCGGTGCCAATTTCCTGCTTGATACGTTCAGCAGTCGCATCGCCAATCAAACTACCATAGTTGCGACGCACATAAGTGACAATTGCCTCATCAAATCTATCGCCACCCACTCTTACAGAGTCAGCATAGACAATACCATTGAGTGAAATAACCGCAATTTCTGTAGTTCCTCCACCGATATCAACAACCATCGAGCCGTTTGGCTCCTCTACCGGTAAGCCAGCACCAATGGCAGCAGCCATCGGTTCTTCAATCAAGAATACCTGGCGGGCACCCGCACCCATCGCCGACTCTTTAATCGCCCGGCGCTCTACCTGGGTAGATTTACAGGGCACGCAGACCAAAACGCGCGGACTGGGGGTGAAGATAGTATTATCATGTACCTTACTGATAAAGTATTGCAGCATTTTTTCAGTCACATGAAAATCGGCAATCACACCGTCTTTCATCGGACGGATCGCGGTAATATTACCCGGTGTCCGCCCCAACATACGCTTGGCGTCTGCACCTACTGCTGCAACCGTTTTTTGATTTCCATTTTGACGAATGGCAACAACAGAAGGCTCGTCAAGCACGATCCCCTTACCACGCACAAATATTAGTGTGTTAGCCGTTCCTAGATCAATGGATAGATCACTGGAAAAAAGGCCTCGAATTTTCTTAAACATCGTAATTTGGAACCCCGAAATAAAGGCGAATGCATCGAATTATAAAAACAGCCAACTTTAACAACGCATCGCATTTAGAGCAAGAAACAATTAGAGTATTATCCAATTCTTTGGTAAATTTAGCCTTTTATTTAATAAGGCTTGGTTGGCAGAAGTGTCACTACGATGCAAACACTACTGTAACGCAAGTCTAATGACCTCACAAATTACTACAAGTTCAATAAATTGAGACCTTTAGCCATGGCACTAGACAAATCTGATGTTGACAAAATCGCCCATTTAGCGCGCATTAACATCGAGGAAAAAGATACACAAGCTTATCTGCAAAACATCACTAGCATTCTCGACCTAGTCAGCCAAATGCAGGATATAAATACCGATAACGTCGAGCCACTGGCCCACCCAATGGACGCAATACAACGCTTGCGGGCAGATGATGTCACTGAAGACAATCAGCGAGAGTTATTGCAGAGCGTCGCCCCCGCCGTTGAAGAGGGTTTATTCCTCGTCCCCAAAGTTATCGATTAATCGCAAACAGGATTATACCAATGCTTAGCAAAACCATTGCGCAGCTCTCAGACGGGCTAAAAAAAGGCGAATTTAGCAGCTGCGAAATCACCCGCAGTTACCTTGACCAAATCGACGCCCATGATAAAAAATACAATAGTTATATCACAGTCACTGCAGATCAGGCGATGCAGCAGGCAGCCACTGCAGATAAGGCGATAGCGGCAGGCACCGCCTCACCGATGACCGGCATTCCCATTGCCCACAAAGATATTTTTTGCACTAAGGGTGTGCGGACCAGTGCTGGCTCGAAAATGCTCGACAATTTCATCTCGCCCTACGACGCCACCATCATTGAAAAATTTAATGCGGTGCAAAGCATCAGCTTAGGCAAGACCAATATGGATGAATTTGCCATGGGCTCATCCAACGAAAACAGCTATTACGGCCCAGTCATCAATCCCTGGGGAGAAAATCGCGTTCCCGGTGGGTCCTCTGGTGGATCGGCGGCGGCAGTCGCAGCCCAACTCGCACCCGGGTCAACAGGCACGGACACCGGCGGATCCATTCGCCAACCTTGCGCACTGACCAACCTAACCGGCATCAAACCAACCTACGGACGTGTCTCTCGCTTTGGTATGATAGCCTTCGCCTCATCGCTGGATCAAGCGGGACCTATCGCAAAAACCGCCGAAGACGCCGCCATGATGTTCAATGTTATGGCGGG
>JABSRA010000045.1 GCA_013215445.1 Oceanospirillaceae bacterium | reverse complement strand
TTTCAGGTGGCCAACGACAGAGAATTGGTATCGCCAGGGCGCTGCTAGTGAATCCTGAGTTTATTGTCTGCGATGAGGCGGTAAGTGCCCTGGATGTCTCTATACAGGCACATGTTTTACAGTTGCTGTTAGACTTGCGAGAGCAGCGAAATTTAACTTATTTGTTTATCACCCACGATTTGAGTGTCACTGAATATATTTGCGATCGGATAGCGGTAATGTATTTGGGAAAAATTGTTGAAATAGGTCCGGCTGAGCAGTTATATAGCAATACCTTGCACCCTTATACTCAGGCGTTGTTATCAGCCATACCGGTTGCCGATTTAGATAAGAAAACTGAGCGAATTGTACTGCAGGGAGATGTGCCCAGCCCGATAAACCCGCCCTCAGGTTGCGCCTTTCACCCGCGTTGCCCGAGAGCAGTTGAGCGCTGTGCGAAAGAGGCTCCGACCTTGAAACCGAGTTTGCACCACGGCGCAGATCACCAAGTTTCCTGCCACTTAGTTTAGGTAGTTTCCATCCAGAAACAGTTGCCTACTGCGAACGTCTCACAGGATCGATCTGTGTACTACTAGATAACGTTATTTGGAATGACCAAACGCCTCTATCTAATAGCACTCATCTCGACCCACTGAGTCGCTCTCGCGCTTGGATGAAAACTAGGTAACTTGGGCGTAATTAAGCTGAGGTATTTAGATTAGCCACTGTGTATTGATATACAAGTTTTTTACTCTGGTGTGCCTAGCTCAATCATCCAGTAGAGCACCGTATAACGCTGCATTAGCTGCAAGCTCCGTGGCGACTAATTTGACTTGGAAAATCGCCGGCTCCACTGCCAGTGACTGTCTGACCATGGCCAGATAGCCCGGCGCCAACCCGATACCACCACCGATAACGATTAGGTCTAAGCCTAAGATGCTCTGCAAGTTGGCACAGAGCTCTGCAGTTGCTTTGGCCGATACTTGTATCAGCGCAGTGGCCCAGGGCAGTCCTTTTAAATGCGCCGCATAGACCTCTTTTGCATCATTAACCGGGTGGCCCCCGGCGATTGCGCTGGCGGCAATAGCGCGCCCGGATGCGACGCTCTCAACGGTCTGCATGCGTCCGCAGCCACACTGTTCAGTCGCATATCTGGAAGTACTGAAACCTATATGTCCGGCGATTCCATCGGCTGATACTAGCGGTATGCCATCTAATACAATGGCCCCGCCAATGCCGGTCGATACAGTGATAAAGGCTACTCTGGGGTAACCTCGGGCCGCGCCAAATGCTGCTTCGCCTAGCAGGGCAGCCAGTGCATCATTTTTCACAATAACTCTGCGATTTAATTTACGGGCTAAAATTTCACAGATAGGGACGCCTTTGACCTCGCTTAAGGTTTTACTATTAACCGCCTCCCAGACCCCGGTTGCGGTAATTCGCCCGGCGACGGCCACGGCAACTTTATCTGTGGTCGTTATCGATAACTGCTGCAGTAAATCAATAATGCTGCTAATTTGTCGATCGACAGTTGCGTCACCTTCAGTGGCAATTTGTAACTGTTTAACAATTTTTCCATTGTGCAACCGTGCGGCCAACGTTTTAGTGCCGCCAAAATCGACACTTAGTCCTGTTACTTGATGAAATTCAATCGGTTTAGTGTTGGTCATGATTAAGCGTCCCGTGTGGCAACACTATTGTCAGCAGCCTTGCTTATTTCAGTGGCAAACCAGCTGCTGATATTCTCTATGCGGGTAATGGCGCTACCAACAGTGACAGCATCGGCGCCAGCCGTGATAGCACATCCAGCCAAATAGGGAGTGTTGAACCGGCCCTCGGCCATTATAAAAGCATCTAATTGAGAAAACTTTCTGAGCAAATCGAAATCCGGTGAAGCAGTCGGCGCAACAAGAACATCAGTGTAACCTGACAAAGTCGTGCCTATAATATCTGCCTCTTGATCAACGGCTATTTGCGCCTCACTAAGTACCGCACAGTCGGCCATTGCCAGAAGACCATAACTGTGTATTTTTTCGATTAAATCTAAGGTCGAAACAGGACGTTCTCTGCAGGTGGCATCATAGGCGATTATATCTGCACCGGCCTCTGCCAGCAGTGAAACATGCTCGAGTAACGGTGTAATACGCACTGCTGTTCCCAACAGATCTTTTTTGATGATAGCGATAATAGGTAAATCACAGACAGCACGTACCGCGCGCAAGTTATCAACCCCCTCTATTCTCAAGCCGGTAGCCCCACCTGACTGTGCCGCCAAAGCCATCGCTGCGACTATTTGAGGTTGGTCCATTGGGCCGTGATCTATCGGTTGGCAAGAGGCAACTAAAGCGCCCTGTAGTTTATTGAGTATTGACATGTATCCCACTGTTAGTAATTATGGTTATCCAAAGTTATAAAATTGTAAACCAAATCAATATAAATGTCGACCAAGGCTGTTTTGGTAAGACATCATTATCTTCAAACTCCCGCTCTGTGTCGGGATCATCCGAAAAGGATAGTAGGATGGGAACGGAAAATATGGGCTAGGCTATTTTCTTCACTGCAAATTATCAATAAACCAGCAGATATAACGTGTATTTATTATTACTGTAGTTAAATGTATCGCTGCACATAAAATCGAGCTACGAGGCAAAAGGGATGACACAAGTGTGACTGGAATTGCCCCTAAAGCTGCGCTTTTAAGACAGAGCAAACTTCCCCCTTGGTATGTCACCGGAGTGATTGACTACGCACATTCTAGGGGACAGGGACGTTTTAATTCGCTTAAGTATAGATACAGAGCAATGGCACAAGGCGATACAGCCTAAAGCAGCGCACCATTTTGGTCGAGTGATGGGTCGGTGTGACGCCTTGCATGAGTAGGCAAAAAGACTATTAATTAAATGGATTAAGGTATTACTTTAAACTGTAAATTATTTCCGACCTGATTATATACAAGCTAGAGAAAGATTACTCATTATCGACGCTGCTAACGGTGAGGCTACTAGTCTGTAGATTACCTATTTAGTGTTAAATCCGCAGGATTCTTCTGTGAAATCCCTTTGACTTAAGACTCATTGAAAGGACTGGTTCAAAGCAAATTTTTGGCATTATGGTTTGAAAATGCCTGTCTCAGACATTTTTCTGTTAATTATAAGTCCCATGAGGGTGCTTACAGCGCTAGATTATGCGCTTTCTGACTATTTGCCATTAGCGTTGATTGGTTAGGAGAGTGACTGTTGCATGTTCTTCATGGAACTCTCGTCATGGATGACAATTATTTGAGCGGCAATCAGCTGGTTGTATAATTTCAAAGGCAATTTTTTATCACTGATGATGCAATCAAAATCTGTTAAATGGCCAGAGCAACAGCGGGCCTCTTTGTCGAATTTACAGCTATCAACTAAGAGTATTTTATAGCGACAATAGGAGAGTAAAGCTTGCCTAGACATTATTTCATCATCGTTGTAATCATATAAATTTCCCTGTTTATCCAGTGCACCAACAGAAACTATCCCGATATCGGCGCGGTACTTTAGAAAAAATTGCAGCGCGTCTCCGCCAATAATATCTTTGTCTCTCAACCTTAACCGACCACCGGCAACAGTGAGTTTTACATCACTGCTTTCGCTAATATTGTGAGCCACATGTAAATTGGTGGTCATCACTTGTAAGCCACTAAAACCATGCAACAGTTTAGAGAGTTGCGCGACGCTTGAGCCACTGCCTAAAAATAGCGATTGATAATCGCTTATTTGCGATGCACAAAGTTTAGCAATCAGGATTTTTCCTTTGATGTTTTTAATTATTCGCTGATTGTAGCTAATATTTTCTCTATCCGGAAAAGGAATGGCTTCTCCATGGCTACGTAACAATAAGCCTTGTTCCGCCAAGGCGCGTATGTCGCTGCGAACTGTCTGCACTGACACTGAGAACTTATTGGCTAAATCAAATAAATTTTGTCTTCCCTGGCTGTTGACCCACTGTACGATTTTTTCTTGGCGGTGATTTGTCGACATTTATAACCTCTTTATCGAAACGAAAGCAAATAACAAACAAACGAAAGATTAAGGTCATTTTAATGTCATGTTGTGAACCTATGATGACGCTATCAACCAATAGGAGAGAAACAACATGCTGATCAATAAAAATTTAGTATTTAGTGCTGTTATATCACTGGCTTTACCTATGATGGCGCAGGCACAAGAAGTGTTAACGTTATATACCTCACAACCCAACAAAGACGCGCAAAAGACGGTGGATGCCTTTGAAGCGCAGTATCCGAATATCGATGTGCAGTGGGTACGAGATGGCACCACTAAACTAATGACCAAGCTACGAGCGGAATTGGATAGCGGTGTCGTTAAACCGGATGTTTTATTGATTGCTGATACTGTGACAATGGAGTCTTTAATCACCGATAAGCATTTGTTGGCTTACCCAAGTCTCAACCGCTCACACTTTGATGCCAGCTTGTATCATGGGGATGGTTATTACCATGGTACTAAGTTAATCACCTCGGGAATTGTTCGCCATACCAGTGCTCTGCATTCTCCGAGTGCGTGGAGTGACTTAACCGCTGCCGATTATAAATCTCAACTAGTGATGCCATCGCCTCTCTATTCTGGTGCGGCGTTAATCCATTTAGCCACCTTGACCGATAACCCAGATCTTGGCTGGAACTATTATCAGAGCCTCAAAGATAACGGTGCAATGGCGCAAGGGGGTAATGGCGGTGTCTTAAAAGCGGTTGCTTCTGGTACTAAGTCCTATGGTGTGATTGTAGATTTTTTGGCGATCAGAGAAGCGGCTAAGGGATCCCCTATAGAGTTTATATTCCCTAGAGAGGGGGTGAGTATGGTGACAGAGCCTGTGGCGATCATGGCTAAAGCCAAAAACCCTGCTGCTGCTAAAAAGTTTGTCGATTTCTTACTGTCTGAAAAGGGTCAAAAATTAGTATTAGCACAAGGTTACTTGCCTGCACGTGCTGATATTGGCGTCCCTAAAGGTTTCCCTAAACGTGAAAATATTAAACTGATGCCATTTAATGCCGCTGCCACGCTGAAAGCGAATACCGCTAACAAAAAGCGTTTTAGCGATATCTTCGGAGGCTAATTTGAGATCTCTGCTTAAAAACGTTAACCAGAAGGCTTGGTTAACGTTTTTCTTATTGTTAATCGTTTTTTTACTCAGTGTGCTACCCAGCATCCAGTTGTTAGTGAAAGCGCTGCAAAATATAACACTCGGTGAAAATTCTACCTTGGTGAGTGTTTTTAAGGAGCCTATTACGTGGTTGGCGCTGGGCCATAGTTTGTATACCGCTGGGCTAGGAACTTTAATTGCGGTGTTACTCGGCAGTAGTTTCGCTTTTGTGCTCACCTTAACCAATATTCGCCTCCCCGCATTGTGGGTATTTTGTTTTATGCTACCGATGATGATTCCCCCGCAGATCACCGCTTTAAGTTGGCTGCAACTTTTTGGGCCCGCCAGCCCAATCTTAAATACTCTGGGTATCGCGCCTGCATTAGGCAGCCCTCAGCCCATGTATAGCGCCTTCGGTATCGCTCTTTTACTGGGTATCCAACATGCTCCATTAGTTTATTTGGCATTGCGCGCGCAGCTAATTTGTCTACCTAATCACTATATTGAAGCGGCGCGGGTCTGTGGTGCGCAATCGACACAAGTATGGCGAGATATTATTATCCCCCTGGCGTGGCCCGGACTGATCTCTGGTACCGCTTTGGCGTTTGTCGCTGGATTAGGTAACTTCGGAATTCCCGCTATGTTGGGAATTCCAGCGGGTTATGTGGTTTTACCGACACTGGTATACCAAAAAATGGCCGGATTTGGCAGTGATATGCTCGGTGAAGTAGCCAGCTTGTCGATACTTATCGCATTGATTGTTTTTGCCACTGTGTTGGCGCAACAATGGTTAAGTAAAAGGGCTAGTTATCCGTTAGCAGGGCCAGAGCAGCAGAAAATATTGTTCTCGTTGGGTAAGTGGCGGTTGTTGACTGAAAGTACGCTAGCGATCATTTTGTGTTTTATATTAATCGCCCCCTTACTGGCGCTAATCATTAGCTCTTTAGTGCCTGCGTTAGGTATGGCGTTGAATACTGAAACCGTCACGACAGCTGCCTATGTTGAAATTCTGTTTCGCCAGGAGTCAACGCTGAGAGCTTTCATTAATAGCTTTTCTCTGGCGAGTAGCTCAGCCATTGTATTGATGTTGGTATCTTTGCCGATTGCCTATCAGATTTCATCCTATTCGTTGCAATGGCGAACCTTGATAGTGAGTATCATTGAAATACCTTTCGCTATCCCCGGCATCGTCTTAGCAGTCGCCTTAATTTTACTTTTTGCCAAACCTATTCCCTTGGTTAATATCCATATTTACGGAAGTATTTGGATTATATTTTTAGGTTATTTATGTTGTTTTCTAAGTGTTTGTTTGAAGCCTGTTAGTGCCTCTTTAAGCCAGCTGGATAAATCATTTGTTGAGGCGGCTAAAATAGTGGGTGCTAAACCCCTGCAATTACTACGACACATATTATGGCCCTTAACGGCGCCCGCAATTTTTGCCGGTGGGTTATTAGTCTTCTTAATCTCGGTTAACGAACTTACGGTTTCCGCATTGTTGTGGAGTGCCGGCAATGAAACTCTCGGGGTGATGATGTTCAATTTAGATGAAAGCGGCGATAGTGTGCTCGCATCTGCACTGTCGGTACTGGTGGTGATCTTAGTGGCAACACTCATGGCACTGTTGAGCTTATTCGCCGCTAAATTACCAAAAGGAGTGATACCTTGGCTCACTTAAGTATCCGTAATCTCAGTAAAACATTTGTTGATCAACAGGTTGTCAATGATATTAGCTTGGAGGTAAAAGCGGGTGAATTTGTTGCGTTATTAGGCCCCAGCGGCAGTGGCAAATCGACCCTGCTGCGGATGCTGGCAGGTTTCGAAAATCCCACCTCTGGTCGTATTTACCTCGCAGATCAACCTTTACATGCTGAGGGTATCCATGTGCCCCCAGAGTTGCGAAAGTTTGGGATGGTCTTTCAATCTTATGCTCTGTGGCCACATATGAGTGTTGAAGAGAACATCGGCTATCCATTGCGGGTCGCCGGTATTAAAGGCGATGAAAAGCGCTTGCGAATAAAGCGCGCGCTAGAGACGGTACAACTTGAACCGTTGGCGAAACGCGACCCCAGCTCCTTGAGTGGTGGTCAGCGTCAGCGTGTAGCACTGGCTAGATGCCTAGTAACAGAGCCTCAAGTGGTGTTACTTGATGAGCCGTTGGCTAATCTAGATCGGCATTTAAGGGCGACGATGGAAGAGCACTTTAGGAGCTTTCATCAGCGTACCGGTGCGACCATGATATATGTTACCCACGATCAAGGTGAGGCGATGTCCCTTGCCGATACCATCGTGGTGTTAAACCAGGGGAAAATAGAGCAAACGGGCAGCGCACAACAAATTTATGGCTCCCCCAAAAACGCTTGGTTAGCGGGGTTTATTGGCAGTGGTTGTGTACTGAAAGTCCCCGTCGTCAGTGACCAAGATGTTTTGACAGCCGAGAAGTTGCAGGTGCTGTTGTCTGCTAAGTTAAGTGAATGTTCAAGGCAAGTTTTTATCCGTCCGCAATTTGTGGTTATTAGCAATGATCAAGGGTTAGAGGCCTGTGTTTGCGCTTGTGTGTACAAAGGGGAGCGCTATGAAATCAGCCTAAAGCTGCTCAACGGTCAAAAAATACAGTCGTATCACCAGCGCCCTTTAAATATCGGTGCTAAAACCAGAGTGTTTATTCATCAGGCGAAGTTACTTGAGGATGCCAGATGAAGGCTCAAATTACTGTATTGAGTGGTTATGGCAAAAAATCACCAGCCGCTATTCTACTCGAATATAAAGGCATCAAGCTGTTACTTGATGCGGGTGGCAGCTTAGAATATGGACAAGACAAAGGCTGGGATTTCCCTAAAGATCTAGACGCTATTATCATCAGCCATGACCATATTGATCATTGCGCAGCACTGTCTACGTTAGAGTCAGACGTGGCGATCTACGCCACTGCAGAGGTGCAATCTTTTCTCCCCAAGCACTTAAGTTATCTGCCACTGCCTATTAATGGCACTTTGCATATAGCAGGCATCTGCGTGACAACCGGTCTAGCTGGGCATTCATTAGGCGGGGTATGGGTTCACTTAGATGTTGGCGAGGGAGTATTTTACTCGGGGGACTTCTCCCTTGAATCTCAGTTGTTTCCGTTTATCTCTCCCCCCAAAGCCGGTATCGCTTTAGTCGATGCCTCTTATGGCCTGCATACTCAGAGTTTGGCTGAGCAAAAGTCACGGATATTACAGGTATTAAACAATTATCAGAAAATATTATTACCGGTGCCGGGTTCAGGGCGAGCACTGGAAATAGCCATATGGCTAAACTCACTCGGGATTAATGATTGGCGCTTAGGTACGGATTGCCTGAATCCTCATGATGCACTTCAGCTGGCGCGTGAGCTTTTTCAGATTAAGGCCAGCGCGCATTTAGAAACCATGCCCAACAGAGCCTACAGTGACCGAGCGGCTATTATCATTAGCGGTGATGCAGACGGTCAAAAAGGCGAGATAGGGCGTATAAAAAAGCAGCAAGAACTGCCCTTTATTACTCTCTATACAGGTTTTATGAACGCTCAAGCAAGGGCTGAATTACAGGGCAACAAGGCGCTTTTTGTACGCTGGAATGTACATCCAAGAATCCAAGATATCCATTGGCTTATCGAGCTTTTAGAGTGCCGAGTGTGTCTGCCACTATTTTGTGAAATTAACAATCCAGAGCAATGGTTAGCAGTTTTACAGCCCTGCCTTAGCTTTAATACAGAGATACCTATTAATGAATAAATTGTTAAATAAACCTTTTGTGTTTATGCGCCACGGTGAAACGGATTTTAATAAACGTGGGTTAGTGGGGGGAATTACCGATACCGCGCTTAATGATAACGGCAGAGAACAAGCTTTGTTGGCGCAAGGTGCGCTTAACAAACCTTGGTCGGTGGTGGCTTGTAGTCACTTACAGCGCACCTTAGAGACGGCAAAAATAGCCACCAACAATCATCTATTAATCCCGTTCACTGATTTAGCTGAGCGCAATTGGGGGCAACTTGAAGGCTTACAGGTCCCTACTTCTATGGTTTATGAAAACACGCCTAGGGAGGGGGAATCCTGGTTGGATTTTCAAACCAGGGTCATTAATGCGATTGTCAGCATTCAAGCTGAATTTGAATTACCGTTGATTGTTGCACACTCCGGTACCTATAGAGTGTTGTGTCAATTAATTAAAGGCTCACCCTACGGGGCTCGTATTGAAAATGCCCAGCCTTATATTTTTTCACCGGATGGCTCTGGTGGTTGGACTATAAACACCTATATTGGAGATTAAAATGTTAAATGAAGCAGTGATTGTCGATGTTGACGGAACCCTTGCACAGTTCGATGCCGAGCATGTTAAATCTTGGGTGCTGGGCGTCGAAAAGGATTGGTTGCCATTTTTTGAATATATGAAAGATGCAGCGGTGATTGAAAACGTCCTCAAGTTGGTGAAAATATTGCATAAGCAAGGCAATAAAATATTGATTTGCAGCGGTCGTCCCAATGAATATAGACGCTATACCATCGCCTGGCTTGAGGCTAATAATATTCCCTTTGATGAGGTGTATCTGCGGGCGGAAAACACTGACCATCTACCTGATGAGGAGATTAAGAGCCGCTTATTGATCGACATGAAAAACGCCGGTTATGTGCCATGGCTCGTCTTAGATGATAGGGACTGCGTGGTGGACTTTTGGCGTGGTGCTGGGCTTACTTGTCTACAGTGCGCTGCGGGGGATTTCTAAGCTATCAATGCTTTTATTATTTAAGATAAGAGATTATAAGATGTTGATTTAGCATCTAGCGAGCGTGGCCAATAGCCCCGGCTATTGCATGACTAAAGAACCTTTGCACAGAAGATAGGCGCATCGGTATCAGCAGTTAGTAGCTGGGAGCAAGGTAAGCGCCACCCCGTAGGACCTTCGGGTACTTTAGCGATGCTCAACGCTGATCCTAGAGCTGGCGATGAACTATTGCACCGAGCTACAGGCTAGACTTCAGCGGGCCGAAGTAAGGTCTTTTCTTTTGCTTACAGGACGTAAGTTAAGGCGTGAGCAGGACGCGGAAGCTTTTCGTAAAAAAATGAACCAGCTGCAGCGAAACCGCACGTTTAATCTATTATTAGCTCCTCAGCGTAGCTCGGCGATAAGCTCGCGCCTTTATGTCAACTACCTTGCAGATCCACAGAATAAAGATGATCATGGTATAGCTGTCGTTGGCCTATTTGTCGCTGTTCCACTATCGGCTTTATTTGCCAACTAGTCAGCAGCTATGTGGTGAGTTAACTGTCAGCTCACCAGAGATAATCAATAGGGTCACCGATTAATCTAACTAGGCAGGTATCTGAAGGCGATAATATGCAGAATAAAGCAACGGGCATCAGAGTGTTTTACGATGGCGCCTGCCCTACATGTGTCAGGGATCGGCGTCTCTATGAGCGCCTCGCCGGCCTCGGCGGCAAGCAGATAGAGTGGTTCGATATCAGCGGGCGCGATGAGTATTTAAAAAGTTTGTCGATTGATCCACAACTGGCACTCTTTGAGCTTCACCTGCAACTTCAGGACGGCAGCATAGTCTCTGAGCTGGATGCCTACATCATCTTAATGAAGCGGGTCCGGTGGTTAAAACCTTTTGCCTGGTTGCTGTCACTACCGGTTTTACGGCCTTGGCTGGCCAAAATGTATCACCGCAGTGTAGAGCAACGCCTTAGGGCTGCTGGCCGCATCTGAACCTGACCCTATTAGGCCATATTAGGAGACAGACAGGTATTAATTTTTTAGGTACGAAATTCACTAGCGGCCAGAAATGCTAAATCATCGCTAATATTGAGCCTGTATATGTGTCGGTACTGTTAATTTTTAGTCTAAGTCTCCACAGTAGTTAACAGATTAGCCAAGGTAAGCTAATTAGTGATAAAAGCATTAAGTGTCGAATACTGTCTTTACTACCGGTGAACGTCCATATGTGCCCCCAATCGGAGACATAGTGCTAATCCAGGGGTCAACGCTAAAGCGTTTGCAGTAACCTATGTTGAGAAAATAAAAACGCTCTAGTGAGCAGGGGACTAGAGGTGGTTAAATTCATTGGTATGACGCTATATTATCGACGAGTCTTTTCACCTTTAGTGGATCCGTTATTAAACGCGAGAAAGCTGCATTGGCAGCCATTGATGGTGCGTTACTAGTATATTTTGGTTTTGAAACTGATTGGCATGCCGCATGAACTTCAGTGATGCCATGAATTGATAAAATTTGTGAGACGTTCTCAGCGGTTATTCCCGCGCCAGGCATTATAATAATATTACTATTTTTCTTTAAGATTAATGCTTCAATTAATGCTAATCCATCGATGACAGATTCTTGCTGGCCCGATGTTAAAATTCTATTGATACCTAATTCTATGGCGAGTTCTAAGGCTTCAAGGGGGTCTGGGGTAACATCAAATGCCCGATGCAGCGTAATACCCAAGCCACTTGCATGATCGACTAAGCTTCTCAGCTTGTTTAAATGCAATTCTCCGTTTTCGTGGGTGACGCCAATAACAACACCCTCTAATCCATTTTCTCGACAAAAATCGATGTCTCTCTTCATAATATCCATTTCAAATTCATTAAAATTGAAATGGCCATCTTGTGGTCTAATCATGGCATATACCGGGATGTCCAGTTTAGACGCATAATGGATTAACCCGGCAGATGGCGTTAACCCACCCGCCGCTAATGAAGAACATAATTCTATTCTATTTGCACCGTTCTCAGCTGCAGATATTGCACCTGCTATGCTATCAACACAGACTTCTAATAAGACACTCATTAGCTTACCTTTTAATTTGTTCATACTAAAATTATCTAAGATATTATTCCAAGAAACGAAATAAATAACGAAAAAGAACACTCACTTTTCTATTGCATGAAAGCTAGTTTATTTAATGGTTTTTATCAACCACTATAGGTTCAGCTGAATTAGCCAGTGCATTCTTTTTACAATGAATTAGGCCCGTTATCAACGATTGCTTTAGCGACATTCAAAGCATCGTTATAGCACTACAAGGCCTTTGTATTGGCGTCGCAATGACTGGAGATTACGCAGGGCGAAGTTGTAGCAAAGATAAATTAGCGATCACCTTGGTGCTGATTCAGTAACTAGGGGGCTAAGGGAGCTAGATTGAGTGCGCTTTTTGTAGGTTTGGTGGGTAGAGGAAATTGTGCAGTGCATCGGCAGATAATGGCTTAGCAATGTAATATCCCTGCGCATAATCACAGCCCATTACCTCTAACATATCCAGCAGTACTTTTGTTTCAACACCTTCACCAACCACTTTCAGATCTAACGAATGTGCCAAATCAATCATCGCCTTTATCACTTTTTCGCTGTTTTTGCCTAAGTTCAGTAGGAAGCTTTTATCAATTTTTAGCTCTTTGACCGGTAGCATTACCAGATAAGAAAGCGATGAATAGCCAGTACCGAAATCATCGATAGAGATGGTGAAACCTTTAGCCGTTAATTGATTCATAATATCTATCGCCTGGTCGGGTTTTTCCATCGCTGTGGTTTCGGTGACCTCAAGATTTATATTAGAAGGTGACATATTCGATAGCTTACATATATTTTCCAGTAGTTGGGGGATTTCAGGCTGGCTAAATACTCGCCCAGATAGGTTGATAGAGATAGAAAGCGACTCATCAACGTCACAATAGGGTTTGCATTGGGTACAGGCTTGTTGAAAAACCCATTGGGTTAATTGATGAATGCTACCCGTTCGCTCGCAAATTGGGATAAATTCAACGGGTGAGATTAGTCCAAGGGTCGGATGTTGCCATCTTACCAACGCTTCTATCTTAGTAACTCGATTGGACTCTATATTCAATATTGGTTGGTACACTAAGAATAATTCATTGTTTTCTATCGCTATATTGAAATCTTTGGCCAATTGAGATTGTCGTCTTAACCTAATATCTTCTTCAGCGCTATAGTGTAAGTGATGAATGCCAGATTTTTTCGCATGGTACATTGCCATATCGGCATTTTTAATCAATGCTGCTGAATCTTCTCCATGTAGCGGGTAGATAGCTGTGCCAATATTTGCACTGATGAGGATACTCGGGATATTCTCTTCGTCGCAAAGGATGGGGCTTTCAAGCACCTTGATGAATTTCTGAACTAAGATCTCTCCATCACTACAATCATCACTCTCTAGAGCCAACAAAGCGTAAAACTCATCGCCTCCCATGCGAGCGACGGTATCGGTACTGCGAAAGACACTAGAGAGTCGCCTAGCAACTTCGATCAGTATCAAATCACCTATTTGGTGGCCATAATTATCGTTGATGCTCTTAAAACCACAGAGATCAATGCTCGCAACAATAAATCGAGTATTGTTACGCTGGCCAACTTTAATAAACTGCTCGAGGCGATCTTTAAAAAGTGTGCGGTTGGGCAGAGAAGTCAAAGCATCATGTAATGTTAAGTGTCTGAGTTCATCATTGGCTTTTGAGAGTGATTTTGTTCGATCTAGCACACGTTCTTCGAGCTGACTCTTCTGCGATTCAATGACTGCCAATTTATCCAGAATAGCGATGCGCATCTGATCAAAGTTAGTGGCGAGCAAATAGACCTCGTCGTTATGCTTGGTTTTCATTACATGGTCGAGTTCTTTGGAGCTATTAAGTGTCTCCAGCTTTTCTGGGTTTAAAGCCCCGGCGGCATTGGCCAGTGCCGCTAATGGTTTGGCAATGAACCTGTTAACAAAATACAAAAAGAACAGCCACAGGGCGGCAGTCTTTATTAGAGAGTTGATTATAATTAGTATAAAGCTGAATTTAACGCGCTCGATGATCGTATTAACATCGGTGTAAATATAACCGTAGCCAATTAACTTGAATGGATCGCTCATGCTCTCGCGGTGTTCTAAGGGAAACTTGTATTCAAAGAGCGTTTGACGTGCCGTAGAATCTGCTTGAACCAATACGATTTTTTTAATGCCCGGCGCTAACAGATCTGTGCTTGATATAATTTGGCTGTCTGTAGTGACTACATTGCCACTAGAGGCTAGAGGTTGGTTTTTTTCGGTCATAATTTTGATACCGGCTACGATATCAATTTTTGTTATGCCAGCCAGTATCACTTCGAGTTGAGGAGTATCGAATGACCACATTGAACTAATAAAACTATCTTTGAATGACGCTTCGAGCTCATAAGTTTGACTAAAGATATTGCTTTTTGCCTGGCTGTATTCAGATAGTAGCTGCACACCAGTCACTATTAAGGCAACCACTAAGTAACAGCCAAATACATAGCGCAGTAAGCGCAGCCCAATACCGTCTTTAAATTTATTCATACACAGCAGCTAGGCCGTATTTGGTTTGAAGTGCGGCTAAGGTACCATCCATCGATAACTCAGCCAAAGCCTGGCTAATCGTTTCAAGAATCTTTGTATCTGTTGAATTGTGGAAGGTATAGCCCATCGCTGAATACTTCAAAACATGGATGATTTCAAAATTATCAGGGTTAATCTGCGCCGTTTTAAATAACAGCAGGGTCGTAGCGTGTGCATAGCCCACCGCATCAATCCTACCAGAGGCGAGCTTCTTAACCATGCTTAAGCCAGAGTTTAATCTATCTAAAGATGCAGAGTTGACCCCCTGTTTAAGTAATAACTGTTCTCCTATATCTTCTCTAACGACACCTATTTTCAACCGATTTAATTCTTCAGCGGAGTTGATCGATAATTGGCTAGATTTGGGGGCTATAACGGCAATGATATTAGGGGCTATCGGCCCGATAAATTTCATCTTTTGGAGCCGATCTTCTGTATAAACGGTGGTAAATAGTGCCGTTCCAGGCTCGTTCATGACCTTGTGATAGCCACGTGCCCAAGGGTTGATGGTCACATCTAGGTCTTGGCTAGGAATCCCAATTTTAGCAAAAATTTGCAGTAAAAGTTCTACCGAGAAACCGGTGGTTTTGCCGGTATTGGGATCGAGGTAATTAAACGGCGGATACTCTTCTGTGATCCAGTTTAAATTTTTAATCTGCAGTTTTACCTGTCCTGGGTCAGTTAAGTGACCTCCAGCAACGACAGAAGTGCTAACGGTAAGGGCGAGTATCAACAGGGCAAAGAAAATTTTTATCGGGGATTTTTTGTGGTAAATAAAATTCACGATTAAAACCCTCTAGGTAAGGAAACACAGACTAAGATTTTCTTAAATACATAAATAACGAATTGATATAAAAGAAGTTAAAATAATCCTGCCATAAAAACTAGAAATTTACTATGGCTAGCATCAACTATTTATCAGTTATTTTTCAGTTAATAATAGCTATCGAAACACTCTGCGGAGCGTAGTGGTCACGATGATGTATCTTTTTAAGTGATACTGATGGGGGTAACGGCAGGGTAAAGCGTAAGTTATTAGTTAGCTTTAAATGAATGTCATAGGAAGTTGTACTGGGCAGGAAGTCATAAACCGTGCCCGTGAACAGCACATTTTCTGCCAAGATCCCCCCGTATTACCAATAGAGGATGTTCTGGTTAAATATTATGAGCTTGGCGGCTTGGGACTTGTTCGCTGCTTCCTTAGCACTGGTTAGAAATTAAGAGCCCATTGCCAATATTCAAATAAATGACAATGGGTATCTCGTTTATTAAGCAGGGCAGACTTATGCACCCTCTGGCATCAAAACCCCTTCATCATCTTCAATATTATCTTTATCCGTCAGTAAACGAGCATAAACGCCACCCATTGCCAGTAAGTCTTGATGATTACCTCGCTCGACAATCTTGCCACGGTTGAGCACCAAGATTTGATCCGAGTGCCGAATGGTACTCAGGCGGTGAGCAATCGCGATCACGGTCTTCTCCTCAAACAGACGGCCGATGGCTTTCTGGATTAAGTTTTCGGTAATGGAGTCCACTGAGCTGGTGGCTTCATCCAACATCATCACTTGCCCGCCCTGCGCCACTGATCGTGCGAAGGAGATCAGCTGCGCTTGGCCCGCTGATAAATTACTGCCATTGTTTTTTAGCTCAAATTGGTACTGATCCGCCAGCGTCAAAATAAAATCGTGGGCATACACGTATTCGGCGGCGTCAATCACTGCGTCCTCTCTGATTTCGTCCGCACCTAGGGATATATTAAAATGGATATCCTTTTCAAACAAAAACACGTCCTGTTGCATTAGGGAGAATAAGTGCAACATTGAATCTTTGGGGATGCTGGACAGCTCAATGCCGTTCAGCAGAATGCTGCCTTGATAGTCTAGGTAGGTTTTATTGATGAGGCGAATGATGGTCGACTTGCCTGAGCCGGTAGTGCCGACCAAGGCCAACTGTTGACCTTTGTTAAGGGTGAAGGACACATCATCCAGCACGTAGGGGCCGGTATTGTGATAACGAAAACGCACATTTTTGAATTCGAGTGTTTTGAAATCAGCTAATCTTTCGATCAGTGACGCAGCTGGTAACAGGGTTAGCCCTTGCTCTTCGAGGTCTTCTACAAAGAGTTCTTCGATGTGCTCAAAGGCGGCAAAAGAGCGCTGTATGGAAGCAATTTGTGAGGTGAAATCGCGCAGCGGGACGAACACTTTTTCCAAGGTGTTGATAAAGGCTATCAATACGCCGAGGCTGACGAAACCTGCGAGTACCTTACCGGATCCATACCAAATAATCAGTCCGATGGTGATGGAGGTGATACCGGTTATCACCGAAAACAAGCTGGCATCATATTTATTGGTCTTTAATTGCGCGCGCAAGAAATCTTGCGTGTAATGATGATACTTAGCTTCTACCTCTGCCTCGGCGCCATACAATTGCACGGTCTTTATCCCCTGCAAGCACTCTTGCAAAAAACCGGTGCTTTTGGCCAGTGATGAGCGAGTGATGGTATACATTTGACGCAGGCGATTGCGCACATACTGGGTCAGCATCAGCACCGGCGGAAATACCAGTAAGACTAAGAGGGCTAATTGCCAGTTGATGAAAAACATAAAGATTAGCACCGCCAGCGTATTGATGGTGTCTTTCACCAAACTCAATACGCCGAGCACAAACGAATCACCGATGACTTCTAAATCGCTGGTTAATCGCGACAACGTGACGCCGGTGGGCGTTTTGTCATAATAGCTTCTGGGCAGTTGCAAAATGCGCTCAAACAGGGCCATGCGAATATCAAAAATTGCCTTCTGCCCAGTGATGCGCAAACAGTAGGTGTAGATGGCATCGGCAAGGTAGTTGACGGCTAATACCAGCAACATGAAAGCAATCAGCATCATTAGCCCAGGGTATTTACCGGGGGTGAGATGCTCATCAATGACTTGAATCACCAGCCAGGGAAACAACAAGTTGGCCAGCACTGATATAGGCATCATCAGCAAACCAATCACGGCAGTTTTTTTGTAGCGTTTTGCATAGTGAAAGAAATGTTTGAGGTATTGCACATCTAGCGCTTTAATCATGTGAGACTCTCCACTTCATGTCGCTGTAATTCCCAAGTCTCGCGGTAATAGCTAGACGATTCAAGTAGTTGGGCGTGTGTCCCACGAGCGATGATTTCACCCTCTTGCAACACCAATATATTGTCCATGTATTCCAGTGCGCTGACGCGATGAGACACCACCAACAAACTCTGTCCCTGGATGCGCTTGAATATCCCTTTCAGAATAGATCGCTCAGTATCGTAATCCACCGCCGATAACACATTGTCCATAATAATAAGATCGCAGGGGGTGAGCAGGGCACGGGCGATACTCAGCCGTTGCTTTTGCCCCCCCGAGAGCATGATGCCTTTTTCACCCACTAGTGTTTGATCGCCAGCGCTAAAACGTTGCACATCGTCACTTAACTGACTGAGTTTGAGTACTTGTTGCACGTCGAGATGGTCATTGTTTTGGGCTGATTGTTTGGCGCCGAATTTAACATTTTGGGCAACCGTAGCGGAAAACAAAAATGGCTCTTGAGTAATGGTGCGTACATAACTGCGCCAATCGTGGCGTGACATTTGGCTAATATCTTTATCACCCCAAAAAATTTGCCCGGTTGCAAGGGACAAGTGATGATTCAAACAATTGACTAAGGTACTTTTACCTGAACCAATGCTGCCCAAAACGCCGACTTTTTCACCGGCAGCAATGGAGAAATTCAGGTTCTTTAACACCATTTCAGTGGCTTCACTGGTAGAATTTGGGTAGCGGTAACTGAGATTTTTTACCACCAAGGTCGAGCCTCGTAAGCTAGATCTCTCTGCGTCGTCCATTCTCAACCTATCGGTGTTGGGTACCTCGCTATTGAGAATACTCTGCACACTATCAATACTGATCATGCCCATTTGATAAACCGTGGCTATTCGCCCTAAGTGCATCAGCGGCAGCGCCAAGAGTACCGAGTAAGACAAAAACGCGGTAATCTGGCCAATCGACAGGTGCGACTGTAAAAGATAATAACCGCCGAGCCCTAATATCAGCACTTTCATGAAGTGGTTGGCGTAATCTAAAATTGGCATGAAGAAGGTTTGAATTTTGGCAATCTTCATCGTGCAAGTAAACAGGCGGCGATTGACCTTCGCCACTTCGCCTGTGGCCCAATCCCCCATTTGCTGATTCTTAATCAGGTCGATGCCCGATAAATAGTTCATCAACTGCTCGGACAGATCTTGCAAACATTTTAATCGCTGTGCTTGTAGGGCGCGCAACTTTCTAAAACCAAGCCAGAATATAATCGAGGCAATGACGATAGGGATCACACAGTAGAGGGTGAGTTGTGGAGAGATTCTCCACATCCAAATCGGCGTGAGCGTCAATGCAAACAAAATATTAAACAACTGCAAAAAACCAATGCCATAAAACAACCGAATGCCGGTGAGGTCATTATTGATAATGGAGATAAGTTTGCCCGAGGCATATCGCTCATGGAAAGTGGTAGGCAGGCGATTCAAACGATGGAAAAGATCATTTTTTAACGCCGCTTCAGTAATTCGCCCTGGATTTAACGCGTACATTCGGGACAGAATACGGATCACCACCATGATCACCGATAACCCAATCACCCACTGCACGTTTTCCAGTAAACCCGCTTTCGACTCAAGCGTGGCTTGATTGAGTAAATCGACGGCAAGCTGGATGTGGCGCGGAATTTCTACCTGCAATAAATTGACCACAAAAATACAGACAATCGCCAACAAATAAGAAGTTTTGTTGAGCATTAAATAGTGAATTATAAATTTTGATTTAGTCATTAGTGTCCAAGTCCTCCTTACTGATAGGCGGAATGTTGATAGAGGGATGCTGGGCAAGGCAGGCGTCGATAATAAGTGCGCGAGCGTCTCCTTGTTCATTCAATTGTTCAAGCAACCATGCAGGCAGGCGAATTGGTTGAGTTTTTACACCGGGCTTGCGGCCACAACCGCTGCGCTTGCCGCCATGATCACAGCAGCTTTGATTAAACTTATCGGGCATTTTTATTCGCTTTAATAGCGATGAATTAGGCGGAGCCTAAATCATCATGGCTTTAATTTCCCTAGTTTGCGGCGGTAGGTCTATGCGCTTGTGCAATTTAAATGGGAGACGTAAGTAATAATGTTGATTAGTGTACATTTATCAAGTGGTTTTTGCTAGTTGATATTCGTCACGAATACCTGGCAGCTGGTTCGAGCACCGGCTGATCTACTGCGGACTCGGCTATTTGATTAAAGCTAACGTTCGAACTAGTTAATTGCACGGCATTCGGGCAGGTCTTGCCTTTTTACCCCATAACGCTGGTTACTACCCACGCGCTACTGGTGTATTTAACAACGAGCCTGCCAAGACCAATAAACATTTTTTTGCTGAGACCTAGGTCGCTCGCCTAAGGAAGTAGCGAATAAGTCCCCAAATGTTCCCTGTGCTTTTTTTATAGGGTAAGTCTAAGCGGTTAATACCCATAAGGAGGGGCACGCTGATCCGCGGAAGAATACGAAGTGAATGGCTAGTCCTTTGCAAGTGTTCTGACAAAGGAAAAGCAGATGAAACAAGTTTTCATCTCTGTTGACCGCTTAGCTTTTTTTTAAAACATAAGTACCCTACGGGGCGTACAGGATAGTTCGTGCTCTTTGTTAATGGTTTTCGCCGGGCAACCAGCCCGCCTGTAACCATTGCCTCAATCACAAACAATCCTGTACGCCAGGGGCGCTTGGGACTTGTTCGCTGCTTCCCTAACAGTGAGCAGTGTGTGAAGAGGCGCGCAAGCGGCTTAAAGTGACGGGAGTGATACCTAGATATGTGGCGATGATTTTCGCCGTTACCGCAGATTCTATATCCGGGTGTTCTTGCCTAATTCTCGCTAGCCGCTGTGCACCCGACTCGGCTGCCAGAGACCATTCTCGACGGGCACGTCTAACCAGCTCTGACTGTAATACTCGATTTCCCCAGCGTCGAGCATTCTCATCTTTGAGCATAAGATTCACCAGTTCACTCTCTGCAAAACGAACCAAGCGACTACCCTGGATCGCCTCACAAGTTACTAGAGATCTGGAGCTATCGCTGCGTGCTATACAAGGTGTAATCACGCAGGGGGCACTATGGAACGCCACAGTAACCTCATTGCCCTTTACATCTAGGATGAAAGATCTGAGCAGTCCATTCAAGAGTATATATTCGTATTTATTTTCCTGAGCCATTTGAAAAACCAGCTCATTTTGGCAAACTTCATGATGGCTCATCATCGGTATGAGTGCTTTAAAGCTATGCCCACAACCGGGTTCGATAGCATCAATGAGCTGTAATACTGCAGCGGCGGTAAATTCATCGAGTATGTTTATCATTTGTTAATGCCGCCCTGGAGTTTGTGATAGAGAATATCGAATCGATCCCGAAGATACAGGAATATAGCAGATGATAGATTTCGAGAACAGCTTGCCCGCTGTTGCGTTCAATCTGCAATCAGCAGTTGAGCACAGCCCTAAGTGGCATGTAAACCGCAGGCGTTACTGGGTAGCTGGGTCTTTATGATTAAAATTTTTAAAGTTTTTTTAGTTTTCATGATTACCAACTCAACACTACTTGCTGGAGACAATGGCGTGAATGTTTCAAAAATAGCGCAATTATTAGCTGAATTAACAGCTACTAACCAACCGGGAATTCAATATGTGGTGGTCAATAGTGATTCAGTGATTTTTGAGTACAGTGCGGGTCAAGCGGATATAAAAAATAAAGTAGCACTAAGCTCCGGTCATACTATGGCTGCATTTTCAATGACCAAAACGCTAACCGCTATTGGAATACTGCAATTATTCGAACAGCATAAAATTCAATTAGACGACGAAATATCTCTCTATGTTGAGCACCCCTATAGTGTGGAGATCACCATTAGACAGCTTTTGAGTCATACCTCTGGCTTGCCGGATCCTCTGCCACTTAAGTGGGTTCATCTCGCTAAACAACATAATGGCTTCAATGAAAAAAAGGCACTTGAAAAAGTATTGTTAGAAAACCCCAAGGCTTCATCCTTACCGGGAGAAAAATACCAATATTCAAACATTGGTTATTGGCTACTCGGCGGGGTGATAGAGAAAGTCAGTGGCTTAAGCTATAGCCAGTACATTAGAAAAAATATATTTGAGCCGCTGCATTTATCTAAACACGAAATTGGTTTTAGTATTGTTCAGGATAATAATCACGCCAAAGGTTATTTAAAAAAGTACTCCTTTATGAACTTACTCAAGCCTTTTCTAATTGAGCCTACGACATGGGCTGACTATGAAGAAAATTGGCTGCATATTAATAACGTGTATCTCAATGGCCCAGCATTTGGTGGGGCAATCGGCTCCGCTAGCGCCTTCAGTCGTATTCTGCAAAGTTTATTATCCGAGCAATCAGTATTACTGAGCGCTAAGACGAAGCAGCACCTTTATGCCCAACAACAAGACCACTCAGGAAACAGCATAGACATGACATTAGGCTGGCACATCGGTGAGCTAAATGACAATAAATATTATTTCAAAGAGGGCGGTGGCGCTGGTTTTCATGCTGAAATGAGAATTTATCCAGAGATGAATTTAGCAACGGTATTAATGGTCAATAGAACTTCTTTCAATACCAACAAGTATCTAAGTAAGCTTGATCTGGTCGTTATGCGTCAATAAAAGTTAAGGGTGACCATTAAAAAATGGCAGGTTTGTGGGATTGCGGATGCAGCGGTAGATTTATCAAGATTGTTTATCATTTGTTAATGCCACAGTGGAGCTTGAGATAGAGAATTAACCCCCACAGAAAAAGGAATATACAGATGATAGCTTTAAAGAAAAATTTGCCTTCTGTTGCGTTTAATCGCCAACCAGCAGGGGTGCGCACCATGATGAGAATAGTGAACCGTATACGAAACCTGGCAACTGGGAGTCGTATAAAGTTGAAAACGGGTAGTCGAGTTGCATGCTGCTTGTCTTTAATTATGGGACTCACAGCGTGCGTTAAAATACCCAAAACGATTGAATTCGATGACTCTTTATCTTATACAGAAATAAATGGTTACAAATTTCACACGCAAATAGTTGGCGATCCGGATACTCCTACGGTTATTGTTGTGCACGGTGGCCCAGGCGGAGATTATGGTTATTTAAAATCATTAGCAGCATTATCTCAGGACCATCGGGTTATTTTTTACGACCAGAGAGGGTCTGGATTGTCACCGAGGGAAACTAAAAACAAACTGACGTTGGAGCAAAACTTGGCTGACTTGCACGCTATTATTCAACACTTCTCTGCTGAACAGCAGGTAAAACTCATCGGCCACTCATGGGGAGGCATGCTGGTAACGGGGTATCTGTCTGCCCACCCTGAGAAGGTATCTCAGGCGGTTATTGTAGAGCCTGGCATGCTTTATCCTGAGTCTGCTCAAGCATTCGTAGCCAAGATGAAAGAGTCACAATCAATTTCCAGCCTGTTAGCGCTTGCCAGATATATGCTGGCTTACCCTCTCGTCAGTAAAAACGATGGGCATGAGGGTTTTGACTACGTGCTGACAAAACTTTATAACCGCAGTACCACCGACGATCCCTTCCAATGTGCAGGCGAGTCTATGCCGCCAAATTCGTTTAGTAGGGGAGGCTATGCAGCATTTAACAATATGCTAAAGCCGGTTATGGATGATGCGACTACTTTTAGCTACGATCTAACCGCAGGAATATCTCAATATAATGGCGATTTGCTGCTAATTAGCAGTGAGTGCAGTCAATTTGGCTTTGCCTTTCAAGAGAAATATCACCTCCCTAAATTGCCTCGCCAGACTGTTCATTTAAAGGCCGAAAATATGGGGCACTATATGTTAACGCTGAATCCTCAATGGAGCTTGAGTAACATTGGTCAATTTTTTGGGACATGAAATCTTAACTAATTATGCTACACCAGAGTTTTGCCAGCCATTAAGTACAGTCATTAAGCTGGGATAGGTTTGTGCAGCAATATAGGCTAAGGCGTAAGTGGAGTGGGTGAGGGGCGTGAGTCGTGAGTCGTTAGGCGTGGGTCGTTAGTCGGGAGTCGTTAGTAATTAGTAATTATAATTTACGGGTGAACATTTGCTTTGCTAATTTTACTTTTGTAGTAGCGCAAAAGAGTGAGCAGAGATGTGCCTCCCAGGCATAAAAAAGGCCGATAAAAATATTTTTACCGGCCGTTATATCTTCACTAGAGTGACACTGCAAAAAATAGCGGTTAGCTTCTTAGCTGCCACTTCTCTCTAACTGCAGTGTCTTTCTTACCCGCTAAGCCATCCATGCGCTTTTTCAATTTCGCTAAATTAATCGCGCTGGATTTTACGGTGAGTTTAATATGTTCGTATTCATATTCTTCTTTAGTCACACTCATCACCGCTCGAATTTCACCGATGATACCCGTGGCGGTATAGGGAACAATGATCTCTTCTTCGATCATGCCATCCAGAGAAGTGGCGACGATATATTGGTGCAACTTACTAATATCATCAGCACTGCGCGCGGATGTCATCATCGCATCGGGGAACTCATCCATTAGTGCCTGTTGTTGCTCAGTGCTGAGTAGATCTGATTTGTTCAGTACCAGTAACTTTTCACTGTCCTCTACACCGACTTCTTCGAGTACTTGGTGCACGACATCTAACTGTGCACGAAACGAGGGATCAGAGGCATCAACTACATATAATAACAGTGATGCATCTTGTGCTTCGGCTAAGGTTGAATGAAATGAGGCAACTAAGTCATGGGGCAGTTTTTTAATAAAACCGACCGTATCAGAGACTAAGATGCGCGGTTGAGTCTCAGGGAACAAAGCGCGAACGGTGGTATCAAGAGTGGCAAAAAGTTTGTTTTCGCCCTCGACAACACTGCCGGTAATTGCACGCATCAGCGATGACTTGCCCGCATTGGTGTAGCCCACTAACGCCACACAAAAATGCGCTGAACGCTGTGTACGTCGGCCTTTCATCGCCTCTTGAACGCTAGCTAACTCGTTCTTGAGTGCGGCTAATTGGTCGCGTACTTTACGCCGGTTCAGCTCAAGTGCCGTCTCACCGGCGCCTTTACCCATTTCACGTTCTTTGTCACCCGTTGAGGCCTCACGAAGTCGCGGGGCTACATAGTTAAGGCGCGCTATTTCAACTTGTAGTTTGGCTGTTTTAGTACGGGCATGACGGCTAAATATTTCAATAATAATGCCGGTGCGGTCAAAGACTTCAACGCCTAATAAATTCTCGACATTGCGCAGTTGAGAGGGGGTTAAATCACAGTCAAATACCACCACATCAGCACAGCCATAGGCCAGATTGTCTGATGAGATGTTTTCAGGTATTGATGCGATATCTATTTTGTCAGAGGCGATTTCAAACTCTGGTTCGCGACCGTCAGCCTCGCCCTGGTTGCCCGTAAGCTGCGCTATGTCGGCTAGTTTGCCGGCACCTAGTACATTGACTCTGTTAGTCGAGGTCAGCTTTTGCGTTTGGCTGCCGACCACTTTAAAGCCAAGAGTCGTCACTAACCGCGCGAGTTCAGCGAGTGATTCGATTGCCTCATCACCGTTGAGCTCTGGTGTACAAATAGAAATAAGTAAAGCGTTAGTCTGTGAAGCTCTTTCTGTTAGTTTCATAATTTTTTCTGTTAGTGCACCGCAGTGCAGACCTTGTGTTCTAAAGGAGTTAATTCTACGCTGTTATCGGGCAAATAGAGAATTAAATAAGCGTTTATCTTTATTTTGCTAATAACGAGATAAAAAAGCTCATCTCTAAGGCTTTTTCTTGTAAGCTTTTAAATCGCCCGGATGCGCCGCCATGACCCGCTTCCATGTCGGTTTTAAACAGTAGTAAGTTATCATCGGTTTTCAGCTCGCGCATTTTAGCCACCCACTTCATCGGTTCGAAGTATTGCACTTGCGAGTCGTGCAAACCGGTCGTGACTAGGATATTAGGGTAGTGCTGAGCACTGATATTATCCAGCGGCGAATAGGCTAAAATATCCTGATAGGCGGCAATGTCATTCGGGTTGCCCCACTCGTCATATTCATTGGTGGTGAGTGGGATGCTCTCATCGAGCATGGTGGTTACTACATCTAAAAAGGGCACGTGAGTGCCAATGCCTAAATAGAGCTCTGGTGCTTGATTGAGCACCGCCCCCATTAATAAGCCGCCAGCACTGCCGCCGCTGGCAAAGATTTTATCACCAGCGCCATAACCTTGGGTGACTAAGGCTTTAGTGACATCAATAAAGTCATTAAAGGTGTTTTGTTTATGCGCTTTTTTTCCGCTTTCGTACCATGCTCTGCCGAGCATTTCAGAGCCGCGAACATGGGCGATAACATAGACAAAACCTCGATCGAGTAAACTTAAAGTCTGACTGGAAAAACTGGGGTCTATGGTAATGCCATAGGCACCATAACCGTATTGCAGCAGTGGGTTGGTACTATCTTTTTGAAAGGTATCGCGGCGATAAACAATCGATACCGGCACGGCGACACCATCACGTGCGGTTATAAAGATACGCTCTGATTGGTACTCTGCTTGGTTAAAGTCGCCTAATACCTGCTGCTGCTTAAGTAACTTGCGCTCTCCAGTGGCCAGATCAAATTCAAACAGTGATCCGGGTGTGGTTAAACTTGAATAATAGATTCTGGCGGTGGTGCTGTCGGGCTCTGGATTGTCTTCAAGGCAGGCAAAATAGCAGGGGTCAGTAAAAGATAAGGGGTATTGATGACCGGCATTTTTCCCTTGAGTGCAGTGCACTATAAAGCGTATTTGGCCCTGTTCGCGCTCGGTAACCACTAAGAAGTTATGAAATAATTCAACCCCCTCTAGCAGCACGTCTGCTCTGTGTGGGATCACTTCTTGCCAGTTATCGATATCATTAATCTGATCAACGGGGACTTTCATTAACCTAAAGTTCTTAGCTTGATCGTTGCTGACAATATAAAAGTGTTCGCCCATTTTATCGGCGTTATATTCGTGATGTTCACGATAGGGGCACAGCTCGACAAAGTCGCCATTGGGTTGATCGGCGCTGAGCACTAAACAGTGGGTTGATTCTGTGGCATCTAAACAAATATAAATTTGCGACTCATCGCGGCTCTTAGCTAAGCTCATATAAAAGCTATGGTCGTGCTCTTCATAAACCAGCACATCATCCGCTTGCGGTGTGCCTAATTTATGGCGGTAAACCTGCGTGCCTAACAAGGTTTCGAGATCCTTCTTGACATAAAAAAGCGTTTGGTTGTCATTGGCCCAAACCACTTGTCCCTCGGTCTCAAGCAAAATATCGGTTAAATAAGTTTCTTTAGCGGTGGTCGTGTTACTTAAATCTTTAAAAATAATGGTGTAAATCCGACGGCTGTCAGTATCTTCTGCGATTGACATTAGCTGATCATTAGGACTGATCGATAAATCCCCTAAATCATAAAATTCATGGTCTTTGGCTCGCTCGTTGACATCTAATAATAGGGTTTTGTCTGCACTACTAAAGCTGCTGGATCGATAATAGTTTGAAAATTCTTGATCGCCATTAATCTCGCTGTGATACCAGTAGTTGCCGTCTTTGGCCGGCACCGTATTATCGTCTTTTACGATACGCGCTTTAAGCTCGTTAAAGAGCAATTCTTGCAGTGGTTTTTGCTCGGCTAACATGGCATCAGCATATTTGTTTTCAGCATTAAGGTGAGCCAGTATCACTGGATCGCGACGCTCGTCATCCCGCATCCAATAATAATTATCGACCCGTTGATGACCGTGAATCTCCATAGCATGTGGAATTTTTTTAGCGATGGGCGCGGCAATTTTTTTGACTGAAGTAGGTAAAGAACTAGGCACTCAGTGCTCCTCTTTAGATGATGTGATAAAGCATTAGCGGATAACACAAGTCTATCGAGCTTTTGTCGATTAGGTTAGTTTATTCTTTAAAAAGCAGGTAAGTCAGGCAGTTTTTTGCCTCTATACCCTGAATATGCAGAATTTCTAGGAAGATAAGAAGATAGGAAGATAGGCAGATAGGTAGGTAAACATAACTGGTGTTCGAGCTTCGTTTTGCCGATGTGTATGATTCGATTAGCCTAGCGAGAACTGCAGAGATTTTTAGTCACCTGGGTTGCTTAAAAACCACACCCTTAGTCACAACTGGAATGAGCAGCTAAAGGCTTATATTCAAATAGCCTAAGAACTTTTACTTAAAGGATTAAAGAGTAGTAAAATAGGGGTTACCTTACATTTATACAATGGATGGAGGTATCCTTATGTACAGAATGTATTTTCTCACGGACGGTATCGAAAGCGCCGAAACTATCGAACAAGACCTTGTCTCTCAAGGGGTTGATCTCTCGCATATTCACGTTATAAGCCATCATGAAGATGAGGAGCAAATTCATCATCTGAACTCTGGTAATTATTTAATGCGCCGAAATATAGTGCAAAGTGGTGAGCGGGGGTTAATGATAGGTTTATTAGTCGGGCTATTTATTGGTGAATTAATGATGGGGGTTGTTTATTTTCGAGAGGAACTTGGAATATGGACCTTGGTAATCACTGGGATATCCTTCAGTGGTTTTGGCGCATGGGTGGGTGGCATGCAGGGCCTGGCCACGGAAAATTATAAGATCAGCAAATTTCATCAACAATTGGAGGAGGGTCAGTACTTAATGGTGGTTGATATTAAGCGCGCCGACAAAAAGTCCATCATCAGATTTATGAATAAACATCATGCGGAATCAACCTATGGCGGGCATGGCTCTAGTATTACCAATCCCTTTAAAGCCTGGTTCCAACCCAAAGTCATTAGCTAGAGTGGATTTAAAGCAACGGGCTACTGAATTGATCACAAGTTCTGGCCGAACATGAGCAACATTGAGTTTGATCAATTACTAGTCACTGCTTTAACAGAATTAATTTGTAATAAGTCGGGGCATCTATCAGCTTCAGCGGCGTCGAGACTTGTTCGCTGCTTTCTTCATTAATCCCCTGCCGAATTAGCCGCACTAGCGGCTGCGAAAGACCGTTTTAACGCTTTGCCGTTGATTAATAGTCCATGAAGTCTAGTCTGAAAAATTTCAGCAGCCGCTGAAAATCATTATGTGAGCGCAATCAAGCTAATCAATGAAAGGTGAGTTTTAGCATGCCGGAGCAGGATGGTTATTGGCCATTTAAATAAAACCTGTGCAGTTGTTAACGATACCTTATTACCGATTAGGTCAAAACAGCCAAGTACAGCTGAAACCAGCTGCGCTTTTTTTGGGGTAAGAGAATACAAGGGTGCAGCTGATTTATGACGTCACAACTTGAGCTTTCTGAGTTCAGCAACTACTTCAGTAGGGTCTTGGCGGGCGGTATAATCCGCTTCGGCAAAGACACTGGTAATGGTGCCATCTTGCGCGATCACCAAGGTTGCAGCCAAGGGCAGATTAAACTGGTCAGCACCGTTGTGCTCTTCGATATCAATATCATAGGTCAAGTAAATTAGACGTAGCTCGCCAGAGAGAGGGAAGGCTAACCCGAGGCTGTTGGCGTACTGTGCATCAACATCCGTCAGTAGGGTAAATTCTAATCCGTTTTGCTCGATGGTTGAAAGTGATGACTCTGGTAATTCAGGACTTATGGCTACTAATGTGGCGTTTGCTGTGTTGATCTTAGTAAGCTGTCGTTGAAAGTCGCTTAAGGCCTGGTTGCAATGAGAGCACCAACCGCCGCGATAAAAAGTGACCACCACAGGACCTTTTGCCAATAAATCGCTGAGGTTTACCGTCTCGCCATTTTGGTTAGGCAATGAAAATGTGGGCAGTTTATCGGCTATTTTGGGTATTTGATTGTCAATATGCGAGTCCACTAAGTTTATAGTTGCTCGCTTTACTAACTGGTGAATGTCAGAAGGTAATTTTTCTGATGAAATGGTTCTATCATCAACCATTAAATTTTGCAGTAACATAATAAGTCTCAATTAATCGATAAAAGCTAACTAAAAAACTTTCCATTTAAGCATAATACTCCGCTTAATTGAGCAGATATTGATCTATGCCAATAAAACAGTCTTTAGTGCTCATGCGTATAAGTCCAATATCTTCGCTGTGGGCCTAAAAACGGCTAATAGCCATCAGCAGGGGCACGCGATCGGCAATGGTAGGGCAGTGGAATGAGCAGCCCAGTTCTTTGCAGATACTAAAAAAAGAAGGGTTGGCTGAACTGTCTCTGGTTGGGCAATCGTTATCAATGTTAGTTTGATCCCGGTAGCCGATATAAAACATTGAGAGTGATGTTGTTGTGGCACAATATATTTTTTGTCAGCTTCCTTAGATAGCAGCGAAGCTCAACTGAAATTCGCTGCTTTTTAGCGATAGGACAGTATCGGCCCTATCGCTAATGGTTACGTCTTAGTTGCTAAATCATTTAAGCTTTTTAAGCTCTGCAACCACCACGGTTGGGTCTTGGCGGGCGGTGTAATCTGCTTCTACAAATGCACTGGCAATCGTACCGTCTTGGGCGATTACAAACGTTGCTGCTAAGGGTAGATCAAACTGACCCGCACCATTATGTTTTTCGACATCAATATTAAAAGATAGGTAGACCGAGCGCAGTTCTTCAGGCAGTGAGAAGACGATGCCAAGGCTTTTTGCGTACTGTGCATCTACATCAGAAAGCACTTCAAATTTCAGTGCATTTTTCTCAGTGGTGGATAGTGAAGCATCCGGTAATTCAGGCGTAATCGCTACCAGTGTCGCATTTTCTGCACTGATGTTAGCCAGCTGCTCTTGATAAGCACCTAATTCCATATTGCAATATGGGCACCAGCCACCACGATAAAAAGTGACAACAACAGGACCTTTGGCCAATAAATCGGTTAGGTTTACCGTCTCGCCATTTTGATTAGGTAGTGAGAAAGTTGGCATTTTATCAGTGACTTTAGGGGCTTTATCGACAATGCCTGAGTCTGCTAAATTTTTAGTGGCTAACTTCATTAACTCTTGAACGCTGACGGGTGCTTTTTTAGAAAAACCCGCTTTATATTCGGCGATGTTATCTTGTAATGACATAGAGGTACCTTAAGAATGAATGGATGTATAACTTGAATGACCATTCAAGCAAAAGTTGAACAATCATTCAAGTTATATCCTAATTTTTTATTCAAGCAGTTGCAGTAACATTGATGAAATCGTTATACTTCAGAGCAGTGTATTGGACGATGATGAAAGGTAGTAAGAATTCTTATGGCGAGAGCACAGTTTGATAGAGAACAAGTATTGGAAAATGTGACCAATGCTTTTTGGCGCTTAGGTTATAGTGCCACCTCAATGCAAACGGTCTTTGAGAAAACCGGGCTAAAGCCTGGCAGTATTTATTTAGCATTTGGTAATAAAGAGGGCTTATTCAAAGAGTCTCTGGATCATTATACGCAACAATCATTAACCAGATTAGAAGCTACACTGGCCCAATACACCAGAGTTGAAGAAGCAATTCGGCATATTTTATGCCGCTTTATTGAAGAGTCTTGTCAAGCTCAGTACTGCAGTTGTTTCTTAGTCAAAAGCCAGTTAGAACTGGGAGAGCATCAAGTGGAATTGAAAAATCATGTCTCTGAGCAGCTTCGTCGGGTTGAGTCGCTCTTCTACAAATACTTGTTAAAAGATAATTCAGAAAGTGCAGCTCAAGCAAAGGCGAGCAGTATCATGCTACATATTTTTGGCATCCGCGTGTACGGTTACCACAGCCATTCACGGGATCAATTACTGGCTGCGCTGCGACTCGGCCTGCCCTGGTTAGGCTGGTCTGCAGAGCACTAAAAGACGCTTTACCCACAGTATTTAGACTGAGTCGAGGGTGCCCGTTAGAAGCTTATGGAAAACAGCGCTGTAAATAACCTAAGCCGGTGAAATGCAGCTCTTCAGGCTAAATATTGACTAAATTGATCGTTAAGCAATTTAATGAAATTCAGTTTGGCTTTGAATTTTGTGTTTAGATCTTTGATCAGAATTTTTAATAAACTGACCTCTTGTGACTTGTCATTCCATAAAGAGGTAAATTTATTAAGATAACTAATCGCCTCCGCGTAAACTTGATTATTACCGAGATTAACCATATGACTCACACTGCGTTGACAGAAAACAATCGCCTGTTTTGGCTGATTATCGACTAATCGCAGTGCTAATTTGGCCAGTAGATATTGATCCGCGTCATTGTTGTTAGCCCAGTTGGCAGCAGCGGTTAAATTATCCTGATGAAGATAAAATTCTAGGGCTGCGTCACTGTGATAAGCGTGAAAAGCATTGGTTTGTTTGGTCGGCTTATTCAATAACACCGCTTCAACCTTACTTAAATACTCTGGATCAAAGCTGCCCGTTAATAAAATATGTCGTTCTAGTTGTAAATAGCTTTGATAGCCGGGGTTTTCTATAAAACACTGCCATGCAAGGTCCCAAGCTTGTTCTTTTTTACCGAGTGCTACATCAACCTGTATTTGTTGCAGGCGTATTTCTTTTATATCATGACTATTGGCGGGGAGTTTTTGCGCTTTTATTAGCCAATCTTCCGCATTAAATTCATCGTCATTGGCTAAATACATTTTACTGATATCGATTAGATCACTGCTGTCGCTAGCTCGTATAGCCAGTAATTTAGCTTGCTGATGTACATCACCACTGTGGATGGCTTTATCTAATAATGGTTGGATTAACCGGTGCAGTTGCCAACTGCGCTCTCGTTTAGCAAAATCTGTCGGCAATTCAATTTGATCAACTTCATCCTGACAGCACTTAATAAAGGCCATATTTAAAGAATCTGTGTCTAAATAGTCTGCAGTTGAACTGGTATCCATCTCCAGGGGCTCGAGGATATTATCGACCACCCATTGCGCCTTTTTCTTATCATTCCACTCTAATTGCCTGAAGGTGGCTTTTAATTGCGCTGAAAGTTGTTCAACGAGATTGAAGCGATACCCTGCAGAATCATCTACCCGCTCGGTCGCTTTATCGAGGCGGGTAAAGGCTAAATGGAGTAAAGCGAAGTACTCTTGGGCGGGCAGTTCCTTAGCATGTTTAAAAAAGACTTGGAACACTTCTTCAGCCTGTTGGAAATAACTATAGACCTGGTCGTTTTCCCAGATACTTTTCATCGGCAGTGCTTTGGTCAGCAATTTTTTTAAATCAGCTTTGGCATAGGTTTTAGTCGCAGCTTCTATTTGAAACATTAAACGCTGGTATTTCGTGGGGTCATCTAAGACAAAGCCCATTAGTTGATCGACAAGTTGTGCGGGGGGTTGATTGAGTAAAAAGGTGCGAATTTTTTGTTCGTCATCTTCTACCTCTAAATGCTGATCGTCTTTGCTGTTATACGCCAGTGCCGTTGCGACACAGTGTTTACAGATACTCTGGTAGCTAAAGGCCGGGCAGTTACATTGTGCTTTATTGATTAACCCATGGTCTAACTCTAGTCTGACTTGGTAGACAAACTGACCTGAAACTCTGGCGATTATTAAATGATTATCACGGGATTTTACCGCCACTTTGTGCTTGGCCAGTAACTGCTCAGCTTTTTTAAAGGTGCTAGCACCGGCTTCCGCTTTAATTTTTTCAATATCGAGCATCATGTGTGGTCTTCTTTGTCGTCAAAAAAGCCAGAGTAACAAACATTGCCCTGATTAAATACTACCATCAGTACAGGAATCGCATCGTGCCTAAAACTAAGCGGAGCTATTTAAAACGCACTAATAGTAAGGGCACAATCAATTTATGTACCGGTGTAATAAATAGCATATACACCTTACCTAAGCGGTTGTGAACTTGTACTAAGGTAGAGACTATAATGCGTTGCTCTAGATTATTTTCTAGGTAAACAGAGATGTAAACACAGAGGTGTTTATCGTTATCGACTAAGATTATTTCTTGATCGCTGAGTCGCTCTAACCTAAAAATACCGATTCGATCGCCGCTTTTATAATCTTTTAGGGCCTTAGTCGTAGCTGGCTTAAAAGGGCCCAAGTCCTTAAGCCCGCATAGAGAAACGATAGTATTACGCAAACCCATCAAGCCATTCATCCAACTCGGTGTTTGCTCGAGATGGGTCAGCCATACTTGTAGTGCAGATCGACCGGAGTGCGGGGCAGCTAATTGATAGGCATCAAAATAATAAGCCTTTTTAATGCTTTTAGACAACTTACTGCCTAGGGGAAGCTGAGTTTTCCGCACTCTACTATTTATCATTTTTGGCCTAGATCCTTAGTAGGCAACACAAATTCGCATTTGTGGATATAGGGCTTGCTCGAGTTCATCGACGAATGCCAGTGCATAGTCTGAGGCCGAAATTTTGCTTTCACCTTGATCATCGACTAGCAGCTGCTCTTTGCCAGTTTGATAAGAGCCGGTCTTCTCTCCAGGGAACAGCAGCGCAGCCGGCGAGATAAAGGTCCAGTTCAAGTTGCTGTTTGAAGTATTAAATACTTTGAGTGCCTCTCCCATGCCCTTTGCCTCTGCTCGATATTCTTCGGGAAAGTTTTCAGTATCGATTAATTTTACCCCCGGCGCTACTTCTAAACTACCCGCGCCGCCCACCCAAACCAGGCGGTTGACTGAACTTTCTGGCAATTGGGATAAATAGCGACTAGCAGCGGTGCTAAAGATGCTGTGGTCGTTATTGTGACGTCCTGAAATTGCAGAGACAACCACGTCGGCATCTTGAGTTGCCTGTGTCAGGGATTGACTGTTATCAGTGATATCAAAAGATCTGACCTCAATATCAGTATCGGTAATTTTACTGGGGTCTCGTACTAGGGCGATAATTTTATGGCCGCGGCTTTTTGCCTCTTGCAGTATTTCGTTGCCAATCCATCCCGCTGCGCCGACTATTGCTATTTTCATGTTGAATTTCTCTGTTTGATTTAAGTTGAAGTTAGTTTAATGGTTACAAAAACAGAGATAAATAAGGTATATTGATATTAATTGTTTCAAAAAAAGATACAAAGGAGAAGCTGACTTGGATAGACTAACAGCTATTAAAAGTTTTATTGAAGTTGCCAGTAGACAGAGTTTTACCCAAGCCGCAGAGCATTTATCGTTAACTCGGCTGCAAGTTTCGCGTCACGTTCAAGAGGTAGAAGCATGGCTGCAGCAACGGTTATTACACAGAACCACCCGTAAAGTGAGTGTGACCCCACAAGGGCAGGAGGCACTCATTTTCTGCCAGCGCATTTTGCATGAGGTAAGCGCACTAGAGTTGAATGTGTCGTTACAAAATGACTATTTAACCGGCACAATTAGGATCGCAACACCGATAGGTTTTGCCAATAATTTACTGTTAACCGCGATTGAAAAATTCACCCAGATACATCCCAAACTCTGTATCGATATCCTGGCAGCGGATGATATTAATCAACTGGTCGAAGATAGAGTGGACATTGCGCTGCGCTTTACCGATACGCCGGACGCCGCTCTGATTGCGCGACCTCTAATGCAGATGGACTCAGTGCTCTGTGCAGCGCCGGCTTATCTTGAGGCGCAGGGTTTGCCCACCCATCCTCGGGATTTAACTGCGCATAATTGTTTTGTCCATCTCAATCAAAACCAGTGGTCTTTCGTCGATAAAGAACAAGAATTTAAAGTCACTGTCTCTGGCAATATAAAGGCAAATTCACTGGGTTTATTGATCAAGTCAGCAGTACATGGCAATGGCATCGTGAAAGTGCCCTGTGATCTAGCCAACCCACTGATAGCAGAGGGCAAGCTAGTGGGGATATTAGCCCATTACAGCAAATGGCGGTACCGAATGTGGGCCGTGTATCTCTCGCGCAGCTACCAATCTGTCAATGTACGCAGTTTCATCGATTTTTTAGTGGAGGAGTTTAGCGAGGATATCTTGCGGGCAAAGGGGGCTAAATAAAAGGTGGTTAGTTAGGGGTTAAGGTTTAAAAGTTGCAAAGAAAGTGCGCCATAACAGGCACCGAGCGTACTGCGAAGCGACTGAAAGATAGGGTTTAGGGTCTATCTTGGCTATCGTTAGCTGAGGCTGGTGGCCTTGGCGGTGAAAGAGCTGGTAGGTGCTGTAAGCAGGTGGTTTTTGCCGATCTAAGACATATTAAATGTTATGTGACAGGCGATTTGTCTGCGCGGCGCTAAGTTTTGCAACAACGCTTGAACCCCATGGGTAACCTTATTAATGACAGGCCGGTTGGGTTGTTAAGTCTGAATCCTAGTATAAGTGCCGGTGTTATATCTTGTTTAGGAAATATAATCGACAGCCACTGCATGTTGTTGCTCGCGATCAGCCAGAGATACCCATACTAAAGCGAGAATTTCTGCCCAGCGAGCCACAACCTATGTTAATTTGAGTGTTTATATCACTAGTGTCCGGTTTAATTTTTTGCGGGCACTCACTAATCCCAAAGTTACAATTTGGACTGATATTCCTTGTTTCGCCTCCTGGCGAGGAGTTTACGATGCTTTAAAGCAATGCTTTAATCGTTTAACTCTCGAGCGCTCGCGCTTACCTATAATTTGCTTGCCCAAAATCAAAGTAACCAAATAAAAAGGGCACCCTACAATTACCG
>JABSRA010000044.1:10124-39866 GCA_013215445.1 Oceanospirillaceae bacterium | reverse complement strand
GCTGAACAACACGATCTGCAGCTAATCGAAGATATTAAGATGCCCGCTAACAACCAACTGTTAATCTGGCAGCGTTAAATACCAAGGTAATTTCACCAGCACCTCTAACGCTCAATTTGAGTTGTGGCTTAAACATCGAGACCCACGCAGCGGTGTACGAGATTTTGAAGCCTTGCAACAATTGGCTGAACAACACGATCTGCAGCTAATCGAAGATATTAAGATGCCCGCTAACAACCAACTGTTAATCTGGCAGCGTTAGCTTCTGCGCCGCTGCCTCCACCAAATATTGATACACCAAGGTTTCGCCACTACTCGGCGCGCTGCTACTCTTAATAAAATAGCCATACTCTTCACGGGTGACAATACTCTCACTTACCTGAATTAGCTGGTCATCCTGCAACATATCCTGGATTAGACACGACCAGCCTAGTGCAAGGCCTTTAGACTGCTGTACAGCGCTAATCACCGAGTGGTAGTTACCCAGTAAAGTCACATTTTTTGGTTCGGGATAAGCCAGTTTGTTAGCGGCAAACCATTGTTGCCAATTCAACCAACGACTGTCACTTTCGTCCATATGGATCAGTGGCTGATCGACAATTTCCCGCAGCGCACTGTGGCTGTTTAACCCTTGGATTGCAGCGAACTCGACACTGCTAATAGCGCAGACCTGTTCGACAAATAGCGTTCGCTGGAGTGGCTGTTGCAGCCGACCAAAACCGAGTAATAGCGCATTGTCGAAGTCGGCATCGGCACCGTCAGAGAGCGTCACATTAATCACCAATTGCGGAAGATCCCGCCTAATTCGCTCTAACATTGGCAGTAGCCAAAAGTGCGCCAGACCACAATTTGCCACGATATTAACCCGCCTACCCCCCTGCTGATCAGCTCTTAGCTGCTCTGAATAGCCCGCCATTTTTTCAAGTAGCGGTGCAACTTGCGCATAATATTCAAGGGCCGCAGCGGTCGGTTGTAAATTTCGCCCACGGCGAGTAAATAGCACTGTGCTTAAATTTCTCTCCAAGCTTTTCAACTGCTGTGAAACTGCAGGCTGAGTACTGGTCAGCTCTCTCGCCGCCGCCGTCACAGTACTCAGGCGCATTACTGCCTCAAAAGCAATCAGCGCTTTGAGTGGAGGTAGTTTAGAAATCAGTCTTTGCATAACTTTTTCTTATAGGTTTCATTAGAACTTAGCCAATAGTCAAGATTACTGCGTCGTGGTCAAATCTATCTTCACAGAGACATTCTCGGAATAAGGTAGCACCATGAGATTCAAAATTAAAAATAAGTACAATAATTTCCAGCTTTATTTTATCGAGAATAACATCGAGGTTGAGCTGCCGGCGCTATGGCTTAGGGAGCGGTCCCATGAGATTGATCAAGTCGACAAACAAACAAAACAACGCTTGTACAACCCCCACTTAAGCCCGACAGATCTATCAATTTGCGCTGCGACAATCGACGCTACCGAAGTAACGGTCACCTTCAGTGATGGCCACCGCAGTCATTATACTAACGATTTTCTAGCGCAACAAATCACCTGTTTCGACAGTGGCTTGCCTGTGCCTACCCCCTGGAGAGCCACAGACCAGCTCCCGGTTCACTTCTCCTGGCAAGAGCTTCTTCTCGATGGGCAATTATTTCAGTCTTCAGTGAGTGCGTTTTTGCGCTATGGATACATTATCTTGAGCGGTACCGACACAGATAAAGACAGCTTACTCGATATCGCGAGGCACTATGGCTACCTACGCGAAACAAACTTTGGCCGCTACTTTGAGGTTTACTCCAAGCCCAGTGCCAATGATTTAGCCTACACCCCGCACGCGATAGGACCTCACACCGACAACCCCTACCGTGATCCAGTGCCCGGTATACAGTTACTGCATTGTTTAGACAACCAAACTCAAGGGGGTTACTCGACCTTGGTGGATAGTCTCAGTGTCGCCCAAACATTGCAAACCCAACACCCGGAGTCCTATAAACTACTGACTCAAGTCGTCGTCCGATTTCGCTTTTATGACAGTGATAACGAGTTAGTATCATTCCACCCACTGATCGAAAGAGACAATTTTGGCAATATTCTCGGTATCCACTACAGCCCTAGGCTAGATGATTTACCACTGCTCTCACAAACTCAAACCGCTGCATTTCAGCGGGCCCGCAAACTCTTAGGCGAGCTGTTGGAAAATCCCATTTATGAAAAAAAATTCAAACTAGTTGCAGGTGAACTAATGATGTTTGATAACAACCGTATACTGCATGGGCGCACCGCATTCAACCCGCAGCAGGGGGTGCGGCATTTACAGGGTTGCTATATAGATAGAGATGGGCCTAAAAGTATCTATCGTGTCGCCAACCGCCAGATGATGAGGACAGCCAGCTAATGATCACAGTCGCAAAATTCACCCGCATGATTAACGATGACAAACAAGATTACCAGTTTTTAGAACACTTAGAGAGAGAGTATGCGAGCGGCGTAGGGGAACGGCTTATTCAGGCGTTGCTAGCCTTAGATGATAGTTTATCAGGCTACCAAGTCACCCGTTTAGAGCATAGACTACCGATACCCCACGAGCGCACGGCATTCAACTCGCAACAGGAAGTGCGACACATGCAGGGTTGCTACATCGATAGAAATGGGCCGGAAAATTCATATCGGGTCGCCAACCGCCAATCTACAGGGACAGCTATTTCATGATCACAGTCGCAAAATTCACTCGCATGATTGACGGGGATAAACAAGATTACCAGTTTTTAGAACACTTAGAGAGAGAGTATGCGAGCGGTGTAGGAGAACGGCTTATTCAGGCCCTACAAGCCTTAGATGATAGTTTATCAGGCTACCAAGTCACCCGTTTAGAGCATAGCCTACAAAGCGCAACACGCGCCTATCGAGAGGGTGCTGACATAGATTGGATCGTCAGCGTCTTGCTGCATGACATCGGCGATAGGTACGCCCCTTATAATCACGACCAATACGCCGCCGTCGTACTCGCTCCTTATGTGCGAGAGCAGTGTCGCTGGGTGGTCGAAAAACACGGCATATTTCAACGCAAGTATTATGGCGAACACACCGGCACCAACCCCAACGCTCGTGACCAATACGTAGATCATCCATACTATAGCGATGCGGTATATTTTTGCGAGCACTGGGATCAGCTCAGCTTTGATCCTGATTACCCAAACTTAAGTTTAGACTATTTTAAACCGCTAATCATGGAGGTGTTTAGACGTGAGGCTTTTAGCCCTAATGTGCTGCAACACAAGATCCAAGTTGAAATGGCTAATGAACGAGTTGCAACAAAGAGAAATAACGCTGTTTAGACAGCGTTATTACCTTGAAGTATTACTCACCAAAGCTCAAGCTGCGAATATGGCCGTGCCCATCGATAGCGACTTGTACACATTGAGTCTCTGATATTTTTCGAAGATCGCTACCGTCGGGGCACTTGCCCCAAACTTCTACCTTAATAGTCAGTGAGCTATTACCCTGTTCTACTACCTGGGTATAATAACTCAATAAAGTCCCTTCCAGTACCGGTGACATAAACTCCATCGCCCCCACTGAAATAGTAGCAACACGACCTTTAGATACTTCGCCCGAGCGAATTTCAGCGGCGAGTACCGCCTTAGCAGCCACCCAGCCACTAAATACATCACCAAACATGTTCATCGCCTGACTATCGGCAGGCAACATTAAACTCAATTCGCCGACAGGCGCTAAAGGTTGATCAGAATTATCCATCATTAATACCAATATTTTATGTTTATGGTCATTGACTCCGACCCCGAGTGTAACCTAAATGTCTGCACAGAGGATTAGGCGAGTAAGAGTAAGAAATTGAGGCCATTATATAGCCATTTGCTTCACCCTGACTATCATAGCGAGCACCTTCTTCACTTAAAAGCCTCAGAAAACTAATTCTGCCATGGTGTAGCCGAGCAGACAATCCTAGGGGCGCTGATTAAGCGCACAAAAGTGGTGGGGGAATTGGTGTAGATATTGAGAGTCATGCATGAGTTGCTTCCCCCTCATTCCCTACCCTTATTTGGCATGCCTCTCAATATATTGGCTCGGACCTATAACCACAGTGAAAAGAGCGGGCATGGAAAATCTAGCAGTTTATTTGAACGCTGTCACATCTCTGTCACATATAACTTTTAAAGTAACGCCATCAACTGATCAATTACTTAACTTTCAAACAATAGCTTTCAGGAGCTTAGCATGAAACCAATGATGAAACTGATGGCCGCGGCCGTAATTTGCACGTCAACTTTAACGCTAAATGCTGCAGATCTATTAGATAAAGATTTGCCGCTCTACACTAAAGCAGCAGGCGTCTCTGGAAACTTATCAAGTGTTGGTTCTGACACCTTGGCTAACTTGATGACCCTGTGGACTGAATCATTCAAACGTTATTACCCTAACATCAACATCCAAATCCAAGCAGCCGGTTCTTCTACAGCGCCACCAGCGCTAACTGAAGGCACCTCTAACATGGGCCCTATGAGCCGCAAGATGAAAGATAAGGAAGTTGCAGCTTTTGAAAAGAAATACGGCTACAAGCCAACCGCAGTGGCTGTCGCTATCGATGCTTTAGCGGTATTTGTCCATAAAGACAACCCTGTTAAAGGTCTGAGCATCAAGCAACTAGACGCTATTTTCTCTGCTACACGCAAGTGCGGTGGCGATAAAGACATCACAAAATGGAGCGATGTTGGTCTGACAGGTGATATTGGCAGCAAGAATATTCAAATATTTGGCCGCAACTCAGTCTCTGGTACTTACGGTTACTTTAAAAAGAAAGCTTTGTGCAAAGGTGATTACCGCAATACCGTCAATGAGCAGCCGGGCTCTGCCTCAGTAGTTCAGTCTGTCTCCACCTCTCTAAATGGCATTGGCTATTCAGGAATCGGTTACAGAACATCATCAGTACGTGCCTTACCACTGACTAAAAAGGATGGCGGTGCATTCGTTGCAGCAACACCAGAAAATGCAGTGAAAGGTACTTACCCACTCGCGCGCTTCCTCTATGTTTACGTCAACAAGAAACCTGGACAAGCTCTACCACCGATGGAACGTGAGTTCTTTAAAATGGTGATGTCAAAATCAGGTCAGGAAATAGTGGTTAAAGATGGATATATCCCTCTACCTGCTAAAGTTGTTGCCAAGCAAATGAAGGCATTAGGTCTTTAAGCTAAACCGATAACCGTTTTAGCACACATAAAAAGGGCATAGGCCCTTTTTTTTTATGGGGGATACGGTAAGGGACATAGAAGGACGCGGTAGTTTGCTCAGAACTCCTGCCAAGCATTCGCCATTCACCTCCATTCTGCCCTGGATCAGTCTGTCCCTCTTTATGGCTATGCAACACTTAGGCTTAAGTTACCAAAAAGCACAGGGAGCATTTGGGCACTTATTCGTTCCTTCAAGAAGCCCAGTCCATGTCTGAAATTTACTATTGATACCTGCCATTCGCTCTGTACTGACATTTATGTATAAACCGTCTCAGCCCTTGCATCGAAAAAACTAGCTTGGGTTGGCAATATTGGCGGCTATTCCATGACTCTGCAGTCTCTGTAACAATTCTGTCACATATAAATAATATATTTGCCGCATAGATTCTTAAACTGGAATAATTGGTATGAGTACTCCCTCACCTTACAAGACCTCCAAACTCGATTTCAACACCCCCGCAATGATCCGCAATCGGAAATTTCGCGCCTTTAAAAACCGCTTAGCGACCTATTCAATTGCCGCGGGTGGCATGAGCATCATCGTGGCAATTCTGTTGATTTTTTTCTACCTGCTGTGGGAAATAATGCCCCTCTTTGAAGATGCTAGTATCGAGCACTGGCCAAACCAAGCCTCCTCTAACGTGCAATACCAGAGCCCCGGGGGCGGAAAAACGTTATATTTGGCGATTGAGGAGCAGGCGAAAATTGGCCTACGCATCACTGATAACCAACAGGCAATATTTTTTGACGCTCACAGCGGCCAGGTAATTGCAGAGCAGCAGCTTATTGGACCCAAAGGGATAAAAGCCACTAGTTTTGCCATCGCCTCTGAATCTTCAAGAATTTTTGCGATTGGCTACGAAAATGGTGAAGTGCGAGTCTTTCAACATCAATATACCAGCACCTACCCCGATGGCATTCGACTCATCACTCCCTCGATCGGCTACCCTCTGGGGGAATCTTCGATAGCCGTCGCCAAGCAAAAAATCGACTTACTGGCTATCTCAAGCGATGAAGAAAACTGGAGCATAGTCGCCAGCAGTCAAGGTAATCTCACTCAAACTAACATTCTCGTCGAGCAAAACTTACTCAGTGAAGAGCTGGAAATAAGCTTCGAAAATCAGACTTTACCGGCGATGAGCACTCAGGCTCAAAAAATATTATTGCTACCTGGCAATCGCTGGTTACTCGCCGCTGGTCAAGGTGGAAGAGTGGCACTCTACGATTTAGCCGCAGAGCAAGACAGCCAGCTGGCCCAAGAGTTAACCGCCAGCGATGGGAATATCACCAGTTTTTCCCTGCTACTGGGTAATAACTCGCTGATCATCGGCGATGATTTAGGAATGCTCTCGCAGTGGTTTCTAGTCAGGGATAACGACAACCGGTGGACACTGCAAAAAATTCGGAATTTTGACGCCGCGACCCACCCTATTGGAGTGATCGCAATGGAGCACCGGCGCAAGGGGTTTGCCGCTGTCGATGATCAGGGTGGATTATATTTATATAATACCACTGCTAATCGACAGATATTAATCGCCACAGTGGCTGCTCAACAAATTTCTGCCATGGCCTATGCGCCACGCTCCAATGCATTACTGGTGGAAGAACAGAGTAAGATCACCCTCTGGGCGGTTGACAATGAGCACCCGGACATCTCCTGGCAGGCACTGTGGGAAAAGGTTTGGTATGAAGGCTATCAAGAGCCTGAGTATATCTGGCAGTCATCAGCCTCCAATAACGATTTTGAGCCAAAGTACAGTTTGATGCCACTGGCGTTTGGCACCCTAAAAGCCGCCTTTTATGCAATGTTATTAGCCACTCCCCTGGCGATCTGTGGTGCTATTTATACCGCTTACTTCATGGCGCCTGCCATGCGCCGCAAGGTCAAACCACTGATTGAATTAATGGAGGCACTACCCACCGTTATTTTAGGTTTTCTCGCCGGTCTGTGGTTGGCGCCTTTTATTGAAAATAACTTAGCGGGGATTTTCCTCACTTTGCTCTGCATCCCCCTAGCCATTTTGGGCTTTGGTTACGGCTGGGCTAACTTACCTAAATCGTTTAGAAACCGGATACCGCTAGGTTGGGACGCAGCACTACTGATCCCCGTGGTGATATTAGCCACGCTATTTAGTATGTATTTTGCCACCGATGTAGAGGGGTTGTTATTCGCCGGAGATCTGCGCCATTGGATCACTGAAGAGGCGGGTATCCCCTTCGATCAACGCAATGCCTTAGTGGTTGGGATAGCGATGGGGTTTGCGGTTATACCTACTATTTTCACCATTACCGAAGATGCCATATTTTCAGTCCCTAGGCACTTGAGTTACGGCTCATTAGCCCTCGGTGCTACCCCATGGCAGACCCTGATGAGAGTGGTATTACCCACCGCCAGCCCGGGAATATTTTCCGCCCTAATGGTGGGAATGGGACGCGCCGTAGGCGAGACCATGATAGTACTGATGGCCACCGGCAACACCCCCATCATGGACGTTAACATTTTTGAGGGCATGCGTACTCTGGCGGCGAATATCGCCGTGGAGATGCCCGAGGCGGAAGTGGCCAGCACCCATTACCGGATCTTATTTTTAGCGGCATTTTCGCTATTTTTATTCACCTTTGTAGTCAATACATTTGCCGAATTAATCCGGCATAGATTACGTAAAAAATACGGTTCGCTGTAAACCTACCGAGGAAGACTACTATGCAAACATCTGTTTCAAGCTGGGTAAAATCGGGTTCCCCCTGGGTATGGCTCAACGCGGGGGCCGTGGCCATTTGTCTGATCATGGTCATCAGTCTGATTGGTCTCATCGGCGTGCGCGGCCTCGCCCACTTCTGGCCCGCAGACGTCATACAAGCCACTTATACTGAAAAAGATCAATCTCGTACCGTGATTGGCGAAATTGTGCAACGCGAACAAGTAAGTGCGGTGCAACTTAGAGACGCAGGTATTGAGGTTGGCCCGGGAATCGACAGCCTAGAGCGCAAACTGATCAAGACCGGCAACCGCGATATCGGCGGCATCGACTTCAGTTGGGTGCTGGATCGAGACCTAAGCGAAGTAAGCACTCCGGCCATGTTATTTACCGCCGAGCGCTATGAGTGGGGTAATTTATACGGCTTTTTGCGCTCTATAAAGCAGAACCAAAAGGTGGTTTTCAGTCATGAGGCCTACCCACCGAGCGAGGCATACACCCAACTCTGGCAGCTGCTCGATGCAAGTTTGCTCAGAGCGAGTGCTTTAAAAGCTGAAATACACAGGATTGAGAAATACGATATTGGTCAAATCAATCACCAACTGGAGAGATTTAGACTAACGCTGCGCCGCATGGAGATAGAGGGGGATAATGACAGTCAAACCCTCGCCGACATAGAGCAACGCAAGGGCGAATTAGCGCAAGAGTACCGGATTTTAGAAGAGCTATTGATTGACCTATATGCCCAGATCAACCGCGACAGCTTCACCGTTGAAGTGGCAGGCGGTGAGATCATCTCGGTACCGGTGGCCAATATAGTACGAATTTTTCGCGCTAATGAGATGAACGCTTGGCAAAAGTCTCTGCACTATTTAGAAAAAATCTGGGAATTCGTCTCGGAGGACCCACGCGAAGCCAATACCGAGGGTGGCATCTTTCCGGCTATATTCGGCACGGTGATGATGGTTATTTTAATGTCAATTATGGTCACGCCTTTCGGCGTGGTCGCAGCAGTTTACCTCAGTGAATATGCTAAGCAGAGTTTTACCACTCGACTGATTCGCATCGCTGTCAACAACTTAGCCGGGGTTCCCTCTATTGTCTACGGCGTCTTTGGTTTAGGGTTCTTTGTCTATGTTCTGGGCGGTTCTATCGACCAACTATTCTACCCCGAGGCACTGCCATCTCCCACCTTTGGTACTGGCGGTCTATTGTGGGCATCGATTACCCTGGCACTATTGACAGTACCTGTGGTGATCGTGGCTACCGAAGAGGGTTTGAGCCGTGTTCCCAAGGCGATTAAAGAGGGTTCTCTAGCACTGGGAGCGACCAAAGCAGAAACTTTATTCAAGATAATATTACCCATGACTAGCCCCGCAATGATGACCGGCGTAATACTTGCCATTGCACGAGCGGCGGGAGAAGTGGCTCCGCTAATGCTGGTTGGGGTGGTTAAATTGGCCCCCACTTTACCGTTAAACATGAACTATCCGTATTTACACTTAGATCAAAAAATAATGCACTTAGGATTTCATATTTTCGATGTGGGATTTCAAAGCCCCAATGTAGAAGCCTCTAGGCCCCTGGTATATGCCACCGCCTTTTTACTGATATTAGTCATAGCACTGTTGAACTTATCCGCAGTGGCTATACGCAACAAATTACGTGAAAAATACAAAGCACTCGACGTTTAATTTTCACTGGGACAGGACCAAAAATTATGTCACAAGTTAAGAAAGCCAAAGTAGATTTGAGCTCAATCATTAAAAGCCAGCAGAGTTTGAAGTTTGCCGATGAGGAAATAATGTTACACACCCGTGACTTAAGGGTATTCTACGGTGATAAAGAAGCGTTGCACGGCGTGACTATGGATATCCCAAAAAACCGAGTGACCGCCTTTATCGGCCCCTCAGGTTGCGGTAAGTCCACGTTATTACGCTGCTTTAATCGCATGAATGATTTGGTGGATAGCTGTCGCATTAGCGGTGAGATTATCTTAGATAATCAAAATATCTACGCCAAAGATGTGGAAGTTGCCGAACTGCGCCGCCGAGTCGGTATGGTATTCCAAAAGCCTAACCCCTTTCCCAAAAGCGTCTACGAAAACGTCGCCTATGGCCTGCGCATCCAAGGCGTTAAAAAGAAGCGCCTGATAGACGAAACCGTCGAGTGGGCACTAAAATCAGCGGCACTTTGGGATGAAGTAAAAGATCGACTACACGAAAGCGCCTTGGGACTCTCAGGAGGCCAGCAGCAGCGATTAGTGATTGCCCGGACCATTGCGGTAAAACCCGAGGTTCTGCTATTGGATGAGCCAGCCTCAGCGTTAGATCCCATTTCGACGCTAAAGATTGAAGAGCTAATTCACGAGCTAAAGAAAGATTTTACTATTATTATTGTGACTCACAACATGCAACAAGCGGCGCGGGTCTCAGACTACACCGCCTTTATGTATATGGGTGATCTTATTGAATTTGGCGTCACAGATACACTCTTCACTAACCCAGAACACAAGCAGACCGAAGATTACATCACCGGTAGATTTGGCTAACCATAATTTAGGAGCGCGACAATGACTAACAAGGATTCCAACACCGAGGGGTTTACTAGCCATATTTCAAAGCAATTCAACGACGAGCTAGAGCAAGTTCGCACTGAACTATTGGCGATGGGCGGCATTGTCGAGCGCCAGGTACATCAGTCGGTAGAAGCACTACTCAACGGTGATGTACAACTGGCTGAAGAGGCGTTGGCGATTGATTTACAGACCAATGCCATGGAGTTAGTCATCGATGAACGCTGCACTAGCATTATTGCTCGACGCCAGCCTGCGGCATCGGACTTACGCCTGGTGGTATCAATTTCTAAAGCGGTGGTGGATTTAGAGCGGATGGGTGACGAAGCCAGCCGAATTTGCCGTCAAACCATCGAAATAGCCGCACAGGGTGGCTCCAAACACGGCTTTCAAGAGGTGCGCCACATCGCCAATCTGGTTCGCTCTATGGTCAAAGAAGTACTCACCGCTTTTGCCAGGGGGGATGTAGAGCAGGCCTTTAAAGTGGCAAAAAGTGACCGGGCAGTGGATCAGGAATACCGTTCGGCGATGCGCACTTTAGTCAGTTTAATGATGGAAGACCCACGTTCTATCTCCAGCTGTTTAAATGTGATTTGGGTCCTGCGCTCACTTGAGAGAATAGGTGATCACTCACGCAATATGGCTGAGCACATCATCTACATTGTCAGTGGCCAAAATGTGCGCCATCAGAGCCTAACCGAGATGAAAGCTGCCGTTGATAAATCTATTTAAATTAACCATAGATTGTTATGGGGAGCTTACCCGGATCTGCAGGCGATATTCGAATTTAAAGCTACCCCGCGGTTAATTGCCTGAACTTGCTTAATCTATGGGCAGATTGTGTCGGCATTATTGCGACACAATCTGTACATAAGCTTTTATGCGCAAATAAACAATTGTCAAAATTGTCCTGCAAAGCCACTTTTATATGCCCAACAAAATCCCCAACTCCCCACTATGACTGCTCTGAGCACTCATCTGAAATAGTGCCGCTATTTTTTTATCAGACCCACTGACTAATAAACACTGCCACTGTAAAATCACTGCACAAGCTTAACGCAAACCGGTCGATATTATGCATTCAATAGCACATTGATAAATCTGTCGGCATTACGTTTATTTTCAATTAATAGTGAAAACAGTTATCATATCTATGCATGATACGAACAGCGCTGGCCAGTGGAAAAATGGGACGAAACAAATGAAAAAATACGTAGTCTATGGCGATTTGAATTGCCCCTATAGCTATGCTTTGCATGAGAAGCTAAAATCTTTATCCCTGCTTGAACAGGTAGAGTATCGTCTCGTTGAACACGCTCCCGACTTGGGTTTATATGGGAATCGTCCCGAAATATTAACCGAGCTTGCCAGCGATGTATTTGCAGTTCGATCCCTCGCCGCAGAAGTCCCCCTCGCACTGCCCCCTGAGCGACCTGACAGCCGTTTTGCTATTTTGTGTATTATTGCCGCACAGATGATTTCCCCGGCTAAATCCCAGCAACTTCGTGAACTTTTTTACACTGCTCTCTGGGTGGAGGGGAAAGACATTTCCCACCCAAGTGTGACTTTTGGCTGTATCGAACAAGCGGGTCTGCCGCTAGATTTAGAAGTTGATGAAGACAGTGAAGAGCAACTTGAACAATGGCAGGCACAGTGGGATAAAAGTCAGGTGGGTTCCAGAATCCCCGCGATTATAGCGCCCGATCAACGAAAATTATTAGGTCTACCTAGTGTCGATGATATCAAGGCCTTTTTTGCCGGTGAAGAGCAGTCTTTACAACATGAGTCGACCAAATTACAGCGCTCATCAAGTCTGCGTTCTATCGCTATTTTATGCACTGGTGACATTTCATCCATGTGGGCCCCGATTGAATCTATCCGCGGCGAATACAACCTGCTACTACCCGCCTCGATGGAAGAGTTAAAACAATTATTCCACTCAGAAGATCACGCTCCAGATTTAGTGTTGCTGCATGCCGATGAACACTGGAACGACTTACTGCACGGTTATCAAAGTTTTATTGAAAGGATGAAAATAAGCTATACACCCATTGCCATTATAGGCGCAGAAAACAACGATGTGCTGGAACTATCCGCATATTCAGCAGGCGCCGCGGACTATATCACTGAGGGGCGTTCATCAGGTATCTTGAAGGCCCGTATCGGCATGATGCTAGAGCTGAAAAAATCACGTGATTTTTTAGAGCGATCGGCCCGTATTGACGGATTAACCGGGATCAATAACCGCCGTGAGTTCGAAAAACTACTCGAACAGGAGTGGCGCCGCAGTGCCCGCACCGGCCAAAACATAGCGCTAATCATGCTCGATGTCGATTTCTTCAAGCCCTTTAACGACAGATACGGTCACTTAGCCGGGGATTCAGCCCTACGCAAAATTTCCGAAGTCATGCAAAATACCATGAGCAGACCCTACGATGCAGTCTGTCGATACGGTGGGGAGGAGTTCGTTATTCTCATGCCAGAAACCAATGCCGCTGGCGCCAAAAAAGTCGCCCTCGCCATTCGCCAAGCCATCATGGCCCTGAAAATTCCACACGACAAGTCATCGGTCGCAAAATTTATCACTGTCAGCCAAGGTATAGCCTGCTTTACGCCCAACGATACCAACTCGCCAATGTTGCTAATTCAAGCGGCAGATGAGGCATTGTATGCAGGTAAACACAGCAGCCGAAATGCGGTAATGATGGATGGTGAGTATTAATCTAGCGACTATCTACTGAGCGACTGAAAATAGCCGCACATCGTTAGCATTCAAACGCTACTATTTTACTTGATTCGAGAGGCGCTCAAACTGGGCCAACATAGTAGTAACACGGTCAGTAGGCAATGGTTTAGCCAGATAATATCCCTGTAATAAATCACACTTTTCTCTTTGTAACATATCTTTCTTTTGTAGCGTATCGACGCCTTCAGCAGTCACTTGCATATCGAGTGAGTGCGCTAAGGTGATAATGGTGCGAACGATGTCCGAGGTTTTTTTACGCTGCTGAGTAAAATTGTGCAAGAAGCTCTGGTCAATTTTAATTTTGTCAAACGGGAACCGCCATAGATAGGCGAGACTAGAATAACCTGTGCCAAAATCATCCATGGAAATGGAAATACCCATATCTTTGAGTTGCTGTAGTTGACCTATATTACTCTCAGTATCTTGTAATATTAGCCCCTCAGTAATTTCTAACTCCAGTCTTGTCGCAGAAAACTGATTTTTCTGCAGCGCCTCTCGCACCGTCGCTACCAGCGTATTCGCCTCAAATTGCCTGGTTGAAAGGTTGACGGCTAAGATCAGTTCATCAGGCCAACTACCTGCAAAGCGCATCGCTTCATTTAATACCCATGCGCCTATATCATCAATCAGTGATAACTCTTCTGCCAGTGGGATAAACTCGGCGGGAGATATATAATTTCCCCCTTGACTAGGTAATCGAATCAGGGCTTCGAACCCCATCAACTTAGTATTATGAGCGGCGAAAAAAGGCTGGTAATGTATCTCGAAACCAGAATTTCGCTGTGCCATAATGATTTTATTTTCAAGTTCAGCCCGCTGCTGCAAACTTTTTTTCATGCCTTCTCTGTAGATAAGGTGCTGACCACGAGCAGATTTTTTTGCATAGTGCAGCGCAATTTCTGCGCAACTTAAAATATTTTCACTACTGGTTTCATGGCCAGAGGTCAAAGCAACACCTAAGGTCATTGATAAACTAATAGTATGCTGATTAACTCGGTACTCTCGAGCGATTAATGACTGTAACTGGCCGATAGAACGTTCGACACTCTCATCGGTATTAGAGTGAATCTGAAAGACGGCAAAGATATCATTGCCTAATCGCGAGACGATACACTGTGCATTAGCAACACTATTCAAGGTATTGCCAATTTCTTTGAGCAGTACATCACCCACCTCTTGACCATATTTGTAATTTATCTTTTGAAACTCATCCATGTCCATGTAGTACATGGCATGCCTAATTTTTTTGCCTCTTTCGCTATCAATGAACGCATCGACTGCTTTAAAGAAAGCGTCTCTGTTGAGCAATCCAGTACTGACATCATAATTTTCAAAAAAATTAGCTTTCACCAGTGCCTTGTCGGCTTTTTTGCGCAACTTTAAATAAACATAACTGATCAGCGTAAAACCAAGTAACGAGGCTGCGAGTAATATAAATGCAAGGCTGATCATGGTATTTTTAAATAAATTTCTTTTTTCCGATTGATCCACATACATCACAATCGCCCCTTTAAAGACACCTTTGAGCATAATGGGGTGAATCACCACCGCATAGTAGTCTGGACTGGATATACCATCCCCAGAGTGCAGCCCGACACTGTGTAGATGATCTTCAGAAACGACTTGCCGATGAATTTTATGCTGCAGATCTCTATTCAAATTGACTGCTAGTTCGCTGGGCTGTACGGATGATATTGCAGCATCCTCTGGATGAGAATGAGCATGATGTGCAGCTTCTTCTGTCGATGTTTGAGGATGGTAAGAACCAATAGTGAAGACCAACTGACCGACCGCGTTGATATAATCGTATCGATAAATTTGACCGGCCTCACTGAGGTAATCTAATCCAGAGAGCTGTTCATAAGCGTCCGCTGTACCTGCCCTGATTTGGCCGATATTAGGGGTGTTCTTTTCAACTTGTTCCGCCCAGCGCATGCCGCTCATATTCGCATCTTTTTCTAATAGCGTCTGCATAACTTGCTGCAGTGAAAAAATGACAACACTAATGCAGAAGATAGAGATGATGAAAATAGCGCTGAGGGCTTTAAGTTGCTGTCTATTGAATAAGAGCTTAAATTTCATAACTCACCAGTACGCAATATGAATTTTAGTTATATTTTATCGCTCCGCTGACAATTATTAGCTATTCGTCCTATCACCAATAAATGCGCATTTTTTAGTTCAGTATAACTGATTAATAACCGGCGATAAGAAAGACAAACCGACTGCTTGTTTACACCATTAATACTCATCGACAGCGAGCTTCGACTCCGCTAGCACCTCAATTTTAATAAAGAATCTGCTTCGGCTGAAGCTGCTGTCCTATCTTTACTGATCTGGTTAACAGTGAACAGATATTATTCGATAGCAGTTAGTCTTGCAGTGAAAATTGGTAATCGGTGACCGCCGTATCTATTTGTAAATCGGCACTGAGTTTGATCATCAAGCGCAGGTCATTGGCGGAGTCCGCATGCGAGAGCGCCTCCTTATAACTTATCTCGCCATGCAAATATAAGTTATACAGGGATTGATCAAAGGTGTGCATACCCAAGTTATTGGATTTTTTCATCACCTCTTTAATTTCGCTAAACCGACCTTTACTGATCAACTCACTCACCAGTGGAGTATTGGTCAGTATTTCAGTGGCGACCCGTCTACCCTCGCCATTTTTGGCCGGGATCAATTGCTGCGCAACAATCGCCTTCAAATTCACCGAGAGTTCTAAACGCAACTTCTCGTGATATTCAGCGGGAAACATATTGATAATACGAGTGAGGGCTTGATCGGCATTATTCGCATGCAAGGTAGCCAGACACAACTGCCCGGTTTCTGCGAAGGTTAAACCAAAACGCATCACTTCCAAATTGCGGATTTCACCCATCAGAATAACATCGGGAGATTGGCGCAAACTGTTGTGCAGTGCATTTTCAAAAGATTCCGTATCTATACTCACCTCACGCTGCGTAATAATACTGCGCTTGTGCGTGTGCATATACTCTATGGGGTCTTCAATAGTAATAATATGCCCTGCACTGTGGTTATTACGGTAATCAATCAGCGATGCCAATGAGGTAGTTTTGCCGGTTCCGGTAGCCCCTACAAATAATATCAAGCCGCGCTTAGAGAGCGACAATTCTTTTAATATTTCAGGTAACTGCAGTTCTTCTAGGCTGGGGATTTCAGTGTATATCCTTCTGATCACCATGGCGGGGGTCCCCCGCTGGTAGTAAGCGCTGACTCTAAAACGACCGACTTCAACACCAATAGCAAAATTACACTCCTGGGTACTGCGGTATTCAGCCTTTTGTCGTTCATTCATGGCGCTATAAACTAAGCCGCTAACCTCATCGACAGATAGCCCCTTATCCGTTAAGGGTTCTAGCACTCCACTCACTCTAATACTTGGTTTTGCACCTACGACTAGAAATAAATCCGACGCTTTCTTTTCTACTATGGTGGATAACAGCTGGGTAAGATCCAAAATATAACCTTTGTTTTGTTCCGTTAGCAATGCCGACTTAGCGTCAGCCTAACAATTACTAACTATCCTACCCCAGCTACATAAGACTAATCTATGATAATACTATGAAAATTATAAACCTAAAATGAACCTAAGCGGGAGACTGATCCTCTGGTTCAATCCCTCCGCTTGGATTACTGCTGTGGTTTATCCCCGCGGTACCGCGGTTGGCTGATTGAGGGCCGTTTGCGTTGCCAAGGCACCAATCACCGGAGAAAACGGCTTGCGCTTCACGTATTGTCCCGCGCCTTTCACCGCCCGCAAATCACCCTCTTTATACACTAAGTTACCTCGACTTAAGGTGTGGGTGGGAATGCCGGTCACTTCTCGCCCCTCGAAGATATTAAAGTCGATGTTCTGATGGTGGGTCGCCGCCGAAATTGTGCGGGTGCCCTTAGGATCCCAAACCACTATATCCGCATCACTGCCGACGGTAATTGCCCCTTTTTGTGGGTAGATATTAAATATTTTAGCGGCATTACTGGAGGTGACTGCGACAAATTCATTCATGGTCAATTTGCCGGTATTCACCCCTGCATCCCAGATGATTGCCATACGGTCTTCAATACCCGCAGTTCCATTGGGAATTAAGGTGAAATCGTCTTTCCCCGCAGCCTTTTGCGGCGCACAAAAACAGCAATGGTCCGTGGCGGTAGTCTGTAAATCACCCCCTTGTAGTCCTTTCCACAGAGCATCTTGATGTTCTTTGGATCTAAACGGTGGGCTCATTACATGCGCGGCGGCAAACTCAAAATCATCACTGCGATAGACACTTTCATCTATCACTAAGTGCCCAGCTAAACACTCGCCAAAGACCCGCTGGCCCTGGCTGCGCGCTCTGCTAATTGCATCGAGAGAGTCCTTACAAGATACGTGCACTATGTAGATAGGTACATTCATTACCTGGGCAATTTGAATGGCGCGATTAGCCGCCTCCCCTTCCACTACTGGAGGTCTGGACAGCGGATGTCCCTCTGGACCGGTGATACCTTGAGCCAAAAGCTGCTTTTGTAGCTGGAACACCAACTCACCATTTTCGGCGTGTACCGTGGGCATAGCACCCAACTTGAGACACTGCTCAAAGCTGTTCACCAGGATTTCATCGTCGGCCATAATGGCATTTTTATAGGCCATGAAATGTTTAAAGCTGTTGATGCCGTGATCTTTAACCAAGGTGGCCATATCTTCTTTAACCCCTTCGCTCCACCAGGTAACCGCCACATGGAAGCCGTAATCGGCGGCTGATTTCTCTGACCATTCACGCCATTGCCGATAAGCGTCCATCAATGGTTGCTGTGGCGCGGGGATCACAAAATCGATAATACTGGTATTACCACCAGCGAGGCCAGCAGCGGTACCTGTGTAGAAATCTTCGCTGGCAACAGTGCCCATAAAGGGCAGTTGCATATGGGTATGAGGGTCTATCCCCCCCGGCATTATATACTGGCCGATCGCATCGATAACCTCTGCCGATGATGGAACCTCTAGGTTCTCCCCAATCGCCACTATTTTTCCCGCCTCGCAGTATACATCTGCACTAAAGCTGTGCTCAGCGGTAACCACTGTACCGCCGCGAATCACGATAGACATAGATAGTCTCCTTTATATTTACTCAAATAGAGTCAGTTACAAATCTGACTGAGCAGAGTACCCAGTCAGATTATCAGCGATTTATGCAGGTTTTTTCGCCATCAAGAAATAAATGATAGCCCCGAGGAAAGACCCGGTGAACCAACCGTATTGATAGAACCAACTCAGCGATCCGGTCAATATGGCAACCAGTGTAAGTGCCACAGGTATGGCGAAGGCAATCATGCCTGCCATATTGGTACCCGCGTACTCGCCATCGGCTAAATACAGCGCCGCCAAATTAAGTTGTTGTTTCTTAATCAAGAAATAGTCGACAATCATGATGCCGGCAATCGGGCCCAGCAAACTCGAATAACCCAACAACCAGTTGGTATACATTGCCTCGACGCTGACGTCTGACTCGATCCAACCCAGTTTTTTCATCAGTTCCCAACCCATTAACAAGATACCGATGGCACCAGTAATTAACACGCCACGGGTCTGATTGATTTTCGAGGGGGCGATATTTTGAAAGTCATTGGTAGGCGAAACTATATTTGCCGCTGTATTAGTCGAGAGAGTAGCGATAATAATCATGATCATCGCGATGATCACCCAAAAAGGGCTATCAATCTTGCCGATCAAATTAATTGGATCTGAGATTGTCTCACCCACCAAAGTGGTAGAGGCAGCCGTTAAGATCACGCCGAGAGCGGCAAAGAAAAACATTGTGGCGGGCAGTCCAATGACTTGTCCGATAATTTGCGAGCGCTGTGATTTCACGTAGCGGCTAAAGTCTGGGATATTGAGAGAGAGCGTCGCCCAAAACCCGACCATCGCGGTGAGACCACCAAAAAAGTAACCCCAAAAGGAGGCGTCTTCAGGACGATTAGCCGGCACTGCCATTATCTCAGTCAGTGATATCTGTGGCCACGCCCAAAGCATCAGCCCCATACTCACTGCCAGTAATAACGGCGCGGCAATCGTCTCAAGTATCTTGATCGACTCTGATCCCTTGATCACAATGTACAAGTTGATGACCAAGAAGATAAAGAAGCCGATGACCTCACCGGTGCCACCGAGATTTTCCCAGCCGGGAAGAATCGCCGAAAACAAGATATGGATGGCGATGCCGCCAAACAAGGTCTGAATACCAAACCAACCACAGGCCACCATCGCCCGGATAAGGCAGGGAATGTTAGAGCCAAAAATACCGAACGACGATCGTAACAATACCGGAAAGGGAATACCGTATTTAGTACCGGGGAAAGCATTCAGTGTCAGGGGAATCAGTACGATCAAGTTGGCGACTAATATCGTCATCAACGCTTCGCCCACAGACAACCCAAAGTATGCGGTCAGTACCCCACCCAATGTATAGGTGGGCACGCAAATCGCCATGCCTACCCAGAGAGCCGCGACATTCCAAGTTCCCCAAGTACGCTGGGTTATTTTGGTGGGCGCAATATCTTCATTGTAGTGACTACTATTAGCGACGTCTTGGCCGACCTCTAGTTCGTAAAACTCATCGACTTGCACAACGCTAGAACTAGCGGATTGATTTTCGCTCATTTCAGTTACCTTTTTAATTATTATAGTGATTGAACATTATTCCCACACCTTCATTGGCATAGGGGCTGTAGCATTAATTCTGATAATCTAGTTAACTCTCGGTTGATAGCGCTAACTTTGCGCGCAAGTCATTGTACATAATCTTCGAACTAGAGATTAAGGACTGATCAAGTCATCGTAAGTTTCAGGCCGACGATCTCTAAAAAATTGCCAGCCGGTTCGCACTTCTTTGATCATATCCAAATCTATTTCATGGACTAATAATTCATCCTGATCAGCGCTGGCTTGCGCTTCAATTTTTCCCATTGGATTGACGATATAGCTAGAGCCGTAAAACTCGCCCATCTGCTCATCCCAAGGCGCTTCTCTGCCGACCCGATTGATCGCGCCAATAAAAACCCCATTGGCCGCTGCAGATGCCGGCTGCTCTAACTCCCACAAATATTTACTCTTTCCCAACACGGTCGCTGAAGGGTTGACAATATACTCAGCACCATTAAGCGCCAACGCTCGCCAGCCCTCGGGAAAATGTCGGTCATAACAGATATATACCCCCAACTTGCAATACTTAGTGTCGAACACCGGATAACCCAAATTTCCGGGTTTAAAATAAAGTTTCTCCCAAAAACCCGGTGCAGTATCGGGGATGTGTGACTTGCGATACTTACCTAAATAGCTGCCATCTGCGTCAATGACGGCGGCTGTGTTGTAATACACCCCCGGCAGATCTTCCTCATAGATGGGTACCACGATCACCATATTGTGCTTTTTTGCCTGTTGCTGCATCAACTGTACCGTGTGACCCTCGGGAATTTTCTCGGCACTGGCATACCATTTTCTATCTTGGCTGGGGCAAAAATAGGGGGTGGTAAAAACCTCCTGAAAGCAAAGTACTTGCACCCCCTGCGCCGCCGCTTTTTCTATCAAGGGAATATGGGCGGCAATCATCTGATCGCGAATTTCTGTCACCGATTGCTCGGTATTACCTTTGAGTGCCATTTGAATCAGGCCGCACTTGAGTTTATTCATCGAATTTCCTCCAATTAATTCCCGCTACGGGAAAAATTAAGATAAAAGGGGATAAAACCAGCGATATTGTGGCAAGGGGGATGCGCAGCAAGAAATCTAGCAGCGTAGTTAAGCTGGTGATTGGTACTAATCACTGGGAGACAGCCAGCGTTATCAAGGTAATCCGCAATGGCGTTACTAGGGTGCCTATACATCGAACATCTCCTCTTCAGGAACAAGTGAATGACCTTATCTGGCGACTCTCTTTTACTGCGAGTTAGTGGTTATAACTTTTTACCATCCGGTCAATATATGCCGTGAAAATTAGGATGGCAAGTGAAACTGTAAAAATTTAACCAGTTATATCAACCAAAAAATTAACGGAGTAAAACAAACCCGACGTAAGAGTTTGTTTTACCCCGTGAGGGCAACCTTGCTGCCATCACCATTAGCTAACTATTGGCCTGTAACAATACTGCTTGAATCAGCACGTTACAGCCCGCTTCTATATCTTCAGTGGTCGCATTTTCTGCCTCATTGTGGCTGATGCCATTTTCACAGGGCACGAATACCATCGCAGTGGGCGCTACTCTTGACAGATAACAAGCATCGTGACCGGCACCGCTGACAATATCTCGATGTGGATAACCACTGGCACTAGCGGCGGCGCGCACTGAATCGACACAAGCTCGATCAAAGGGCACTGGCGGTGAGTACCAGATTTCCTTAAAGTCCATTTCTAGCCCTAATTCACTGGCCAAATCCTGACAGTATTGGCGCAGCGCAGTGTCCATCGCCGACAAGGTGGCATCATCTGGATGCCTAAAGTCGATGCTAAAAAATACTTGCCCGGGAATCACGTTACGCGAGTTGGGAAATACTTGCAGCAGGCCCACAGTGGCACAAGCTAATGGGGCATTATCCAAGCCTATTTTATTGACTTGATTAACAATTCGCGCCGCCCCTAATAAGGCATCTCTGCGCGTTGCCATCGGTGTCGGCCCCGCGTGCGCCTCTTGACCGGTCAGCGTCACTTCGTACCAGCGCTGGCCCTGGGCATCGGTCACCACGCCAATGGTCTTCTGCTCATTTTCCAGGATCGGTCCCTGTTCAATATGCGCTTCAAAGAAGGCTTTAAAAGGGCGGTTGCCCACTTCTAGATCGCCGGCATAACCGATCCGCTGCAGCTCTTCGCCCATGGTTTTACCGTCTAAGTCAGCGCGGCTTAAGCCGTAATCTAAATCAAATACTCCGGCAAAAACTCCCGACGCGACCATCGCGGGGGGAAAACGCGAGCCCTCTTCATTGGTCCACACCGTTGCCTCGATTGGGTGCAAGGTTTGCATGTTCTGATCGTTTAGTGAGCGAATCACTTCTAAGCCACAGAGTACTCCATAGACACCATCGAACCTACCACCTGTCGGCTGGGTATCTAGATGACTGCCCATCACCACCGGTGGTAAACTGTTATCGGTGCCCGCGCGACGGGCAAAGATATTACCCATTTTATCGACGCTGACGCTACAGCCAGCCTCTTCGCACCAGCGCACAAATAAATCACGACTCTGCTTGTCCAAATCGGTCAGCGCCAGTCGACAGACCCCACCTTTTTCAGTGGCGCCAATTTTTGCCATCTCCATTAAACTATCCCAGAGACGCGCGCCGTTTATCTTTACGTTTTGCATATAGATTCTCCTCTGCCGGCGATCAACGATAAGTATAACCGCCAGCTAACCATTATCTGAACGCCGGTATGATCTTGTCTGCGTAATCGGCGATGATGTGCTCTTCCTCACCGCTATCTAGGTAGATATTAAACTGCGTGGTACCCACCGCCTCCAGTTCTTTGATTTTGGCGATATGTGCATCGGGCTCGCCCAATACGCTAAAGCTATCAATAATCTCATCGGTGATGAAATCCAGGTAGGGGTTATCACTCTGGCCGTGTTTGGAGTAGTCATACCCTTTGCGCTGCTCTATATACTGGGTCAAACTCTCGGGCACTAGCCCAGAGTGAGCACCATATTTTTCGACGATATCGGCCACGTGATTACCGACCATGGCCGGGAACCAACGTGTGGCATCGCGACATTTTTTCATATCCCCCATATAAGCGGGCGCCGAGGCAATAATTTGATAGTTAGACATATCGCGACCCGCCGCCTCGCCAGCACTCAGGGCCTGCTCGGCAAACCATTTAACCAGTGACGGATCGGCGATTTGCAAGATAACACCATCACCTACTTCACCGGCTGTTTTCAATGCTTTAGGGCCATAGGCTCCTATGTATACTGGCAGTTCATAACCGACTGCCCAAGGTAGTTTGACCGGCTCTGGGCTCTCCCCATAAACGACTTCATCACCGCGCACCATCGCCTTCACCTTCTCGGTGAATTCAGCTACCCGCGCTAGCTTGGCAGGCTTTTTACCCATCACCCGCATAGCACTATCGCCACGACCTAATCCGACCACAAAGCGACCTTCACTCTGCAGTGCGAGGCTGGCAAATAAACTGGCGGCAATCGACCAATCTCTGGAGTTTGGGTTAGTCACACAGGGACCAAATATCATTTTATTAGTATGTTCCATGCACATCGCAATCGCGGGATAACACTCGCGCCACAAGATGTGTGAATCATAGAACCAACAGTGTGAAAAACCGGCGGCCTCTGCTTGTCTAACTAAATTTCTGGCCCGTTTAGGTTCGACAAATCCTTTAAAAGTGATACCAAAATCCATAACTTAACTCCTGAGATTACTCTCTGTTTTTTATAGTGAGAAATTATCGAGTGCATTGCATTGATTAGCGCTGTTTAATTTCGAGACAAATATTCTTTTTCTACTGGTTAATGCTCTGGCGCCCAAATTTTTATGCCCGCGTGCGAAAACGGCACTTTTTTGGAGATATTGAGCCTGATCAGCATAGGTGTAATCGCTTCCACGCAGCGTGCATTGACTGCGGGGCCTACGTTATAGGCCTGCACATTAAGCCGCTCGACCAGGGCGATCACTTGATTTTTGGCTTCCAACTGGTTGCCACACACCAAAATATCGCAGTTAATTGGCTGCTCTAGTTTATTCAAAGTCGCCGCGGATACGTTGTGCAAGGCACCCACCACGGGGATGTGCTCGCCCAAAATCGCCTGTGCCGCCTCTGTCGCCGAACCCTCTGACGGCATATCAACCGCTTTTGGGTTACCCTCTTGCAGTGGCACCACAATGTCGATTAAAATTTTGTCTGCCAGCTCAACCTTCAGATTGCGCAAGGTGACATCATGGGCACTGTAAGGCACCGCCAGCACGATCATTTTTTCAGCGTCTCGCACCGCTTGCGTATTGTCGGCACCGGTAATTAGCGCGCTGTCCGCCGCACTTTGCCCGCGCAGTTGTGCATTTAATTCACTGGCTATTTCACTAGCCCTCGCCCCATCTCTAGAGCCAATGACCACTGCAACACCCGCCATCGCAAAGCGCAGTGCCAGCCCCCGGCCCTGTGGCCCAGTTCCACCAAGAATAGCTATTTTCATGTTTTTCCCCTGTCAGCAGTGTCATTCACTGCTTGAATAAATCTTCACTAGCAGGACGGATCAAATCCAGCGCACTGCTCTGCACTGGTGTCCAATCCACACCACTAAACAAAATTACCGGCTTCTTGCCCTCTTTGCTCATCAGCAAGCCAGAGGCAGCCGCCAGCTCATCGGCCAGTGCCGGCACCGTCACTTTTAGCTCGCGCCCGTAGGCATCTATTTCTCCGGCTAAGCTGACAGTGCTGGGCACATTAGCTAAACCAATAGCCACATTCACCAACCCCATGCGCCACGGCCTACCGAAGGTATCGGTGATAACCACCCCAAGCTGTTTACCGCTGGCCTGCTCAAGTGCTGTGCAGATGGCGCGGGCGCTGGCATCGGGGTCTTTGGGTAACAAGATGACATGATTGGCTTGATCGACGTTTGATTCGTCGACGGCGGCATTGGCGCAGATAAACCCCAATTTGTGCTGGGCAATGATCAAGCCCTCTTCCTGATCGGCTCTTTTACTCGCCCGTACCACTCGCGATGACTCTCCCAGTATCACTTCGACTTTAGCGGGATCTTTATTGAGTTTAGCTGCCAGCTCATGGGCCTCTAGGGAAGGCGTTATTTGCGCTAAATCGATTATCTGCCCCTCTGACTTTGAGACTATTTTGTGGGCGATTACTAAAATATCGCCATCCTTCAGCGATAGCTCTGAGAGCTGCAGGGCGCTGAGGATTTGCTCACTCAAATTGTCGCCCGGTTTCACATCGGGAATACCGATCACCGCCCGCATTTGCACTCCTTCACTGGGAGTGGCTGCTGCCTGTACTCGCCTATTAGCGGAAGTCTGATTCATTGCGTGAGTCCTCGAGCATCACCCCAAACTCTGTGGTTGGGGGTTTTAAGTTGACTGAGTAAAGTAGCGCTAACTTGTTCTAGGTCTTCGGCGGTATCTAAGTCTAGGGCTATATGTTCTAGATCTAATTGCCGGCACTGAATATTATTGCGCTGGGCACTGTGCAAATGACGCTTTGCAGATTGGATGCCGAATTGAAACTCGAGCACATCCGGTGGCGTGCTCAATAAGGCATTGGTGCCACCATCTCTTGAGGGGCAGACAATCACTGACCGCTCAGCCCTGGGCACGGCGAGTAATTGTTTAAATTCCGCCACCTCTAACCTGACAATATCAGCGGGGATTAACAGCTGGGCACTATACCCTCGCTCGATACAAGCTTGTGTACCGCGGGTGATAGCACAATTCAGACCATCGGCACTCGCCTCTAAAACAACCTCGGCACCATACTGGCGGGTAATAGTGGCGATAGTGGATGACGGTGTGACAACCAGCAGGGGAATACCCGGAAAGTGGCGCTGAAAAAAAGCCAAACTATTGCGGAATAAATTAACCGCGATGCACTCTCGCTCCAGTGGCGCCAGCACTACTGACAGACGCTGTTTGGATTGCGGTGGATCTTTCATTGGAATAAGAATACATAAATTCATAAATTCACCTATGGCCCTGATGACGCTGATAAATCTCTACCAACTCTACGCCAAGGCGGACTTTATCACTGCGTTGGGGCATCAGTGTATCGGTCACTGCAGTTGCCATATTGAGCGCTTGGATAGCGCCTTCCAGTGCAGCATCTTGTTGGTCAATCACCATCATATCGATCAGCCCTTTATAACAGTGGGCCACTCCTAAGGCATCACTGCGCTGGTGCAGCGCACGCAACATTTTATCGGCGGGGCCCTTCACAGTTTTTCCGGCAATCAGCGGCGATACGGCCATTTTAAAGGCGTCTGCCTGCACAATCGCGGCGCGAATCGGCTCGATAGCCAAAATCGCGCCGATACTGACGATAGGATTACTGGGGGCGAAGATAATCAAGTCGGCGGCGGCGATGGCGGCCAGCGCCTCTGGTGTCGCCGCGGCTTGATCTGCGCCCTTAAAGTTAATCTCGGTAATGGTTGGGCGACATTGGTGACGGACAAAATAACTCTGAAAATCCAACCAACCTAAATCAGTATTGAGGCGCGTCGGCACATTGGCATCGGTGGGTAATAACAGTGGGATTTTTAAGCCAAACTGTTTGGCGATATGCGCGGCGATGACACTCGGCCGAATGCCTTTAGCCCGCTGCGCGGTGCGATAGATATGGGTGGCTAAATCTTGATCACCTAAGTACATCCAAGTATCTTCGCCGAGCGCCTGCAAAGCGTCTAAGGTGCGGTTAGTCTCATTGCTCAACCCCCAGCCTTTGTCGGTATCGATACGATCACACAAGGTATACACCAAAGTATCGATATCAGGCGAGACCCAGAGTCCATGTATTGGCTGATCGTCGCCGATATTACCCAAAATGCTCAAGCTCTCACCGTAGGGGCTGTGCAACAACCCCTCGGCCATTTTGGCTCCGCCCACACCACCAGCTAACAATAAAATTGAAAAGCCCATTACGCGGCACCCGCACTGCAGGCGATCAGCTGATCTGAGGGCACAAAATGCTGCAACGGACGATACAAGGTATTGCGCCGATAGGCACGCAAGCCACTGCGTTCGATCATTTTCACCATATCCTCAGGTAATATTTCCTCACCGTGCACCCCACCGGAAGAACGAGTGATAGTCTCATTTATTAAAGTGCCGCCCAGATCATTGGCACCGGCACGCAGCATCTGCACCGCATAATCTGGACCCAATTTTACCCAGGAGGCCTGTATATTATCGATCCAGCCATTGAGCATTATTCTGGCCACGGCGTGCATTAAGATATTCTCAGTGGCGGTGGGCCCGGGGCGTACATCGAGCTTCAGTTTTTTACGATCGGTATAGAGCGGCGATTCGTAGTGGACAAATCCCAACGGGACAAACTCGGTGAAACCGCGGTGCTTCTTTTGCATTTCGCGCAGCAGTCCAATATGAGCTGCCCAATGCGCGGGCCCATCAATGTGTCCATACATAATAGTGGCGGTCGTTGGCAGCCCAAGTTGATGGGCAGTACTGATAATTTCCTGCCACTGGCCAGTAGTGAGTTTGTCACGGGTCAGTTGCTGGCGAATCTCCACATCTAATATTTCAGCGGCAGTGCCCGGCATGGAACCCAAACCACAATCGATCAAATCCTGAATAAAATCCCGATAGCTGAGTTTGGCGTTTTTAGCCCCAAACATAATTTCAAACGGGGAAAAGGCATGGATATGTAATTGCGGTACCTGCTTTTTAATCGCCAGCAGGATATTGCGATACTGATCCACAGGTAAATCGGGGTGCAGTCCCCCTTGAATACAGACCTCTGTCGCCCCTTTATCCACAGCCTCCTGAGCGCGCCTGGCTATTTCTTGCATGGAGAGCAGCTCTGCATCGGCGGCATTTTTCGGTCTGGCAAAACCACAAAATTTGCAGCCCATGTAACAGATATTGGTAAAGTTAATATTGCGAGTAATGACAAAACTCGCTCGATCCCCAACGCTGCGCTGGCGCAGGGTGTCCGCACAGCTGGCAACTGCCTGAATATCAGCTCCCTCTGCTTGAAATAATAATATCGCCTGCCGCTCACTAATTTCTTGCCCCGCCAGTGCCTCTGCCAGGATAGCGGCTATTTCCGGTCGCACTGGTGCAGTCTCTAATGAGGTAAACAATGGCCGCTCATTGGTTGGCTGCTGACCTTCTGATTTAATCTTTGACGCTATATTCACAGGGTTCCCCTTATCCTAAACCGCTACTGGTTACTGATATTGTAGAGCTGCTAAGCCATCCGCTCTGGCGATGTTCTGCACTTTGTGGACGATACTCGGATCTAGATACCGATCCGCACTGCGCTGATATTTAGGATAGACCGCCAGACGCTCTTGCAGCTGGTCACCGTTATCTTGACAGGCCTCGGCTAATTGCGAGATTTGCGGCCAGACCCGCTCCGGATTGATATGATCGATGGTCAGTGGTGAGATACCGCCAAAATCATTGATGCCCGCTTTTAGGTAGGCACGGTAGCGCCGCTGCAAATTTGGCGGAGCCTGTAGACTGATGGAGGGATCTAATATGAGGCGAGCGACTGCCAGTGTGCGGCGCATATCATCTAAGTTCGGCTCGGCAGCACCCGCCATTTTGGTATCTTCTTTGGCGCAAAAATTTTGTACTATCACTTCTTGAATGTGGCCGTACTGCTGGTGGATATCATTGATCGCAATCAGGCTGTCAATGCGCTCGGCCCAAGTCTCACCGATGCCAATCAAAATACCCGTGGTAAACGGCACATCTAACTGACCGGCGCGCTCTAGGGTGCGCAACCGCTGCAAGGGCACTTTATCTGGACATGCATAATGAACGTTCCCTTTCACTAATAAACGTTTAGATACCGTTTCTAGCATCATTCCCATGCTGGCGGTGACTGGTTTTAAGCGACGGATATCCTCTAGACTCAGGGTTCCCGCATTGGCGTGTGGCAGTAAAGAACTTTGCTGGATTACCATCTCACAGCTATCGACCAAATAATCGATCATGCTGCTATAACCCATCGTTGCCAAGCGCTCGCGTACTTGCGGATAGCGCAGCTCGGGTTTTTCCCCCAAGCTGAACAGCACTTCTTTACAGCCAATTTTTTGGCCTTCAGACACCACTTTTAATACGGCTGCAGGGCTCATAATATACGCTTGAGGGGAATCGGGATGTTTGACGAAGGTGCAATAAGTACAAGTATCACGGCACATATTGGTCAGGGGCACAAAAACTTTGCGCGAGTAGGTAATGCGCTTACCCCAATGCTGTTCGCGAACGGCGGCCGCACTTTGACAGAGTTGGGTTAAAGTTTCACCGGCCACCCCATTGAGGTCCACCGCCTGTGACTTTGTTAACATGGTTCGTACTCCAACAATTTTTATTTTTTTAAGTATTGTTTAAAAGCGTAAACTAAAAGTTTTACCAAATGGTCAATATATAGTAGCGAGTTGTTTAGTAATTGGTCAACTGTTAATTTATATAAAAAATAAATTGTTTAATATCAAAAAGATAAGAACGAAAGCAAGATGCTCTGCGGTGGTTTTAGAGCGAATATAATATGAAATAAGAGACGCGCAGAGCTGCTGACTAGCACTCTGTGCAGATTATTTAGGACGATCAGACTCGGCATAACGCCATCAGAATAAGCAAAAAAAGGCAGCCGTAGCGAAAATAACAGCGTCGACTAGCCGCATAGCGAAATAGCAGGGTCAGTATACTCCCACCTATTAAATAATAAGTATTGAGCGGGTTTTTAACGCCGCCTTAGCGAGAGTCGTTATCATGCTCTCGGCAT
>JABSRA010000044.1:0-10114 GCA_013215445.1 Oceanospirillaceae bacterium | reverse complement strand
GCTGACTAGCACTCTGTGCAGATTATTTAGGACGATCAGACTCGGCATAACGACATCAGAATAAGCAAGACAAGACAGCCGCAGCGAAGATAACAACGTCAACTACCACACGGCGAAATGGCCAGATAGCAAGGTCAGTATACTCCCGACTATTAAGTAATAAGTATTGAGCGGATTTTTAACGCCGCCTTAGCGAACGTCGTTATCATGCCCTCTGCATAAACTTTACTCAGGATTGCCTATTTAATACCCAAGCCTCTGGTGATAAGTTTGATTAAAAATGCACTGGCCTGCTCAAAATCTTGCTGTTCGAGTTTGGGTTTACCCAGAGCCAGCTCAATTTGTGAGGAAAAGTCAGCGTAAGTTTGGGTAGCGGCCCAGATCATAAAAAATAGATGGTAGGGATCGACCGGATCCATCTTACCCTCTTTGATCCACTGCTCAATCAGCGCCACATCATCCTTTAACTGTGGCAGTAAATGACTTACCAAATACTCGCGTAGTCGGGGGGCGCCCTGAATAATCTCGATGGCAAATACTTTAGAGCCATTGGGATGTGATTGGGATATTTCTATTTTACCTTGGATATAACTGGCAATCATGGTTTTCGGATCATCACCGCGCTGCACGAACAGCGCCATCTTATCCAGCCAAAGGTCTAGGATGTTTTCCAATACTTTTTGATACAGCACTTCTTTTGATGGGAAGTAGTAGAGTAAGTTTTGCTTGGTTAGGCCAGTCAATTCGGCAATCGTATTAATCGCTGCGCCCTGAAAGCCGTAACGGGCGAAAACATCTTCAGCGGCCGTTAATATTTTCTGCTCCATCAGTTCGCGTGTGAGACGCTTCGGCTTAAACTTGGTCTCTACTGCTTTTGTCATAGTTACACCACCAACAAGGATAAAAGCTAAATATTATCACAGTCTGTCCTCGGTTATTATATGCAATACCATGATGATAGCGCCACTAGTTGTTTTTGCAGGCTTTTTTTCGATTGCACGCCGAGTTGCAGGGTCCGGAGGATTGAGCCTGTAAAAACTAGCAACAGGCTAGATTCCATCCCCAGCGGACTCTGTTTACGCAGCTGCCAAGCTGCGCTGATCATGCTCACCCACCGCTGAGATTAAAAAGCGGAGGGGACCTTGGCCTTTTCTCTGGCAGTTTCGCGGGTGATAGAGCCATCGCGGATTAACTTGGTCAACGCTTGATCCATGGTGATCATGCCCACCGCCGAGCCGGTTTGAATGGCGGAATATATTTGCGCTACTTTTCCCTCTCGAATCAGGTTTCGAATCGCCGGTGTGCCCACTAATATCTCGTGCACTGCGACGCGCCCCCCCCCGACTTTTTTCAACAAGTTCTGCGATACGATGCCCTCTAGTGACTCTGATAACATCGCTCTCACCATTTCCTTTTCACCGGCTGGGAAAACATCGATAATCCGATCCATGGTTTTGGAAGCGGAGGTAGTATGTAGCGTACCAAACACTAGATGCCCCGTTTCTGCGGCGGAGATAGCCAATCTAATGGTCTCCAGATCTCGCATCTCACCGACTAATATGACATCGGGATCTTCACGCAGAGCCGAGCGTAATGCGGCACTAAAGCTGCGCGTATCTCTGGAGATTTCACGCTGATTAATCAGGCTCTTCTTACTCTCATGCACAAACTCTATCGGGTCTTCCAAGGTGAGAATATGATTGGCGCGGGTTTCATTGATGTAATTTATTATTGCCGCCAGTGTCGTCGACTTACCCGAACCTGTTGGGCCGGTAATCAACACTAGACCTCTAGGCTTATTAGCCAAGGTTTTAAAAATGTTCCCCATGCCCAGTTCGTCCATACTCAAAATCTCGCTGGGAATGGTACGAAATACCGCTGCAGCGCCGCGGTTTTGATTGAAAGCGTTCACCCTAAAGCGCGCCAGACCAGGAATTTCGAAGGAGAAATCAGCCTCCCAATTTTCCTCGTAATCTTTGCGCACTCTATCACTCATGATGTCATAAATTAGGGTTTGTACTTCTTTGTCTTCCAGCGCATCCATCTTTATTCTGCGGATTTCACCATCAACGCGTATCATTGGTGGCAAACCCGCGGTAATATGCAAATCTGATGCTTTTTGTTGCACGGAAAATGAAAGTAACTCAGTAATGTCCATATTTTTATCTTCTCGTTTAGCTATAATTGACACCAAAGCACCAGCTCTGATTTTAGGTATTTTCTGGAACTTGTTCCTTCATACTAAAGTTAAAAAATATTTAGTACAGTGAATCTGTCGCTAATTCCACTTCATTCACCCAGTATTTATATGATAAGCATAGCAAATAATTTCACTAAGGTAGTTAAGGATATAACGGAACACTGTCGAGCTTTTAATCGTGCCCCCGCTGATGTGCAACTACTCGCTGTCAGTAAAACGCGTGCCGCAGAGCAAATCGCCGAGTTATTCCAGCTAGGGCAACACCACTTCGGTGAAAATTATTTACAGGAGGCACTCGACAAGCAGTCTCTATTACAGACGCTGCCCATCACTTGGCACTTTATCGGCCCGATACAATCCAACAAAACTCGGGCCATCGCCAGCCATTTTGACTGGGTGCACAGCGTCGACAGAATCAAAATTGCGCGCCGCCTATCTGAGCAGCGCCCCGAGCATCTGCCGCCGCTGAATATCTGCCTGCAAGTTAATATTTCTAACGAAACCAATAAAGCTGGATGCTCCGTCGATGAATGCCTTGAATTTATCCATCTAGTCTCCACCCTGCCACAGCTGAAAGTGCGGGGTTTAATGGCGATACCTAGAGCCACTAAGGTTCTGGCGGAGCAGCAAACTGCCTTTGGGGCACTGGCCGAGCTGCTTAAAAAATGCCAGCCCCTACACCCCTCTTTAACCACACTTTCTATGGGAATGTCTGCCGATATGGGCCCGGCCATTGAGCAGGGCGCGACTATCGTCAGAGTGGGCACCGCGTTATTTGGCCCCAGAGATTATCCACCGAACCTTTAACTTAATGAGAGTGGGCACCGCGGCTTCTATTGGCCCTAGAGAATAATCCACCGAACCTTTAACTTATTTACAGAGAGATCGATATGCAACCTACCATCGCCTTTATCGGCGCCGGCAATATGTCTAGAGCTATTCTCGGTGGCATGCTTAAAAATGGTTACCCAGCCGAGCGCATCAGCGCCACGGGTCGCAACTTAGACAAGCTGCAAGATTTAGCCGCTCAGGGAATATCCGTCAGCACCGACAACATCCTGGCAGTGCAAAATTCAACCGTGATAGTACTCGCCGTAAAACCACAGATGATGCAAGATCTCTGCCGGTCACTCGCCCCGATCATTCAAGAGCGACAGCCGCTGATTATTTCAGTCGCTGCCGGCATTACTGCACAGAGTATAGATTCATGGCTCGGTGGCAATCTAGCCATCGTGCGCTGTATGCCCAACACTCCAGCACTGGTACAACAGGGAGCCAGTGCGCTGTTGGCTAATGACAAAGTGGTCGATTCGCAAAAAGAAATAGCCGAACAGCTGATTGCAACGACCGGTTTGGCGCTGTGGGTTGAATCTGAAGCGCAGCTCAACGTAGTGACGGCACTGTCCGGCTCTGGGCCCGCTTATTTTTTCCTATTAATGGAATCAATGATTGCAGCAGCAGTCTCACAGGGGCTTGACCAAGACGTCGCCACCCAACTGGCCTTGCAAACTGCCAGTGGCGCAGCCACCATCGCTCAACAAAGCGCACTATCCCCCGCCGAGTTGAGGCGTCAGGTCACCTCTCCAAAAGGCACCACCGAGCAAGCTATTCTAAGTTTTGAAAATTCGGGATTTCCGAATATTATCAAACAGGGCATGCAAGCCAATATCGACCGCTCTAAACAACTGGCCATTGAATTGGCATAAGCTATTTTCTGCAATTTTGCAGACAATAATCACGATTGAATGCTAAACTTTATCTCTTTAGCAATTATTTGGAAAAATGAAACATGGACTCAAACCCTTTTATTTTGCTTATTCGCACCTTAGGCGAGTTATACATTTTTATCATGTTGCTGCGCTTTATCCTGCAGATAGTCAAAGCCGACTATTACAACCCTATCTCTCAGGGAGTAATACGGGTTACTCAGCCAGTGATTAATCCGCTGCAAAAAATAGTGCCTAAAGTTGCCAATATCGATATCTCACCGATCCTTATGGCAATCATTCTCAAAGCGATCATTTTGTATGCCATCTACGCGTTGGCCAATCATCTAATTGCCCTGCCAAGTCTTAGTATCTATGCTTTAGTGGGCGTACTGAATACCTTCCTCGATCTTATTTTCTACGCGGTCATGGGATCGGTGATTATCAGCTGGATAGCACCTGATAGCCCGCATCCTGCACCACAGCTATTACTTCAAGTTACCACCCCTATCTACCGTTTTATTGGTAAGGCGTTACCTCCCATCGGCGGCTTTGATTTATCGCCTATTATTATTTTCATCGCCATCCAAATTATCCAATCGCAGCTGCGCCCTTTCATTATTTAGCAGCGGCTCCCATCGGCAGGAGACGATAGCATCGTTTCCTGCCACGCCCAGCCGTAGGCTAATACCTAAATTTAGTCAAGGCACCCGCAGCAACATTGAGCATAGCCACTAATTATTTAAAGTGAATTTCTACTCATAATGTTAGACTGGCTGAGCATCCTGTAACAATAAACTTGTGAGATTGTCTATGAAAATGCTCTTGGGCACATTGATATTAGCACTGCTCTGCAACAGCGCCACTGCCGAACAGGTACTAGAAACCGAGCGCTATTTAGTTCATTACAACGCCTTTAACAGCACGGTTATCGACGCTGATGCCGCCACTGCAAATAATTTAATACGCAGTAAATACAGCGCCATGATCAATATCGCGGTCTTTATAAAAAACCCCGACGGCAGCACCAGTGCCGTCAAAAGTTTCAATAGCGGCACCGTGCAGAATTTACTGCGTCAGCAGCAGCCTTTAACATTTGCCACTATTAATGAAGGCAAGGCGATTTATTATATTGCCAGTTTTCGCTTTGCCGACCAAGAGCTGATGAATTTTTCAATAAAAGTACAACCCGACCCCAATCAACCGCCAATTACCCTCGAACTCTCCCAAAAATTTTACGTCGATTAGAGAACCCCATGATAGAAAAAATTGTATTAGCCAGTTCCAACCAAGGTAAGTTAAAAGAGTTTGGTGAAATTTTTGCCAGCATGGATATCCAGTTGATCTCTCAGGGGGAGTTAAAGGTCAGCGACGCGGACGAAACCGGCCTCACCTTCGTCGAAAACGCTATTATCAAAGCGCGCCACGCCTGCGAAGCCACCGGTCTGCCAGCACTTGCCGATGACTCTGGCCTTGAAGTAGATGCGCTGCAAGGGGCGCCTGGTATCTATTCATCACGCTACTCCGGTGAGGGCGATGCTGCCAACAATCAAAAATTATTCAGAGAACTTGCAGGGGTCGCGACCGAGCTGCGCGGCGCTAGATTTCGCTGTGCGCTAGTCTTTATGCGTCACGCTAAAGACCCTACGCCACTCATTTGCCAAGGCACCCTTGAGGGCAGCATTATTGACACCCTGCGCGGTAGTGACGGTTTTGGCTACGATCCACTTTTTTTAGTCGCCCCAGAGGTGATTGAAGGTCGATCACTGACTTCAGCAGAACTTAGCTCGGTTGAAAAACACCGTATCAGTCATCGCGGTAAGGCCGTGGCTGAGTTTATGACTAAAATAGAAGCTTACCTGCGCTAATGAAAGACACTAAACAGCAGCTGCTGCCCCCTCTGGCCCTCTACATCCACATTCCCTGGTGTGTACGCAAATGCCCATACTGCGACTTCAACTCTCACGCGGTGCGTGGTGAAATCCCAGAGACTGAGTACGTCAAGGCACTATTGGCGGATTTAACCCGCGAGCAAAACGCCGCTCAGGGACGCTCTCTGAGTAGCATCTTTATCGGCGGCGGCACTCCCAGTTTATTCAGTGCCAAGGCCATCGCAGATATATTGCAAGGTGTTGAAAAAATTGTCCCTTTCAGCGCTGATATCGAAATAACCATGGAGGCCAACCCCGGCACTTTCGAGCGCGAGCGCTTTGCCGGCTTTAAAGCGGCAGGCGTTACCCGTCTGTCGATCGGCGTGCAGAGTTTTAACGACCAGCACTTGGCACAATTGGGACGGATTCACTCCGGTGGCGAGGCGATTGCCGCGATAGAATCAGCCCGCACCTTGGGCTTCGCCCATCTCAATATCGATTTAATGCATGGCTTGGCCGACCAAGACTCGTCGCAGGCCCTACAAGATCTCAGCACGGCTATTGAGCTGGGCAGTGATCACCTCTCCTGGTATCAGCTTACGATAGAGCCCAATACTGAATTTTACGCGCGCCCCCCCAAACTGCCCGATTTAGATATTCTATGGGACATTCAGCAAGAGGGACAGGCACTGATTGCCAGTGCTGGTTTCAGCCAATACGAGATCTCCGCTTATGCAAAACCCAATGCCCGCGCTAGACACAATATAAATTACTGGCAGTTTGGCGATTATTTCGGCATCGGCGCGGGAGCGCACGGCAAGCTGAGTTTTTACAGTGAAGACAGCGGGGCACTCGAGATTACTCGTCGCTGGAAAAAGCGCTCTCCCAAGGCTTATCTCAGTAGCGTTGACCCACTGGGCGGACAACATATCGTCGCTGCCGCCGAGCTACCATTTGAATTTATGATGAACGCTCTGCGGCTTATGGAAGGCGCCCCAGTCGATTATTATAGCCAGCGCACCGGCCTACCCTTTAGCAGTGTCGAAAAAGCCCTGCTAGAAGCTCAAGCCAAAGGCCTCATTAAAGCTGGAGACCGAATAGCCCCCACCGAGCGCGGCGCGCTGTTTTTAAATGATCTACTCGAGTATTTTGTTTAAGAGCCGCTGTTGATTTTACAGGCTTTTTTAGTCTTTGAACTTTAGACCAAAGACTGATAACCTACAGCCTAACTTCTCCCCTGCTCTATTTTCTGCACCGCACTTGGCAACTCGCTAATGCAAGTTATACTCTGATCTGCACTAAAAGATTCGTTCCATGGCTGGGTAGTGACATTGACCCAGCTAATTGATCAAGTCGCCCCCACCGAGCGCGGCGCGCTGTTCTTCAACTATCTACTAGAATATTTTGTCTAGCAGTCAGATTTTTCCTTAAGATCTCTCTCTGCCACTATCTGCTGCACCGCGTTTGGCAACTCGCTAATGCAAGTTATACTTTGATCTGCACTAAAAGATTCGTTCCATGGCTGAGTAATAACATTGACCCAGATAGTGGCCATGCCCAACTGCTGCGCCCCCTGGACATCGGCAATAGGATTGTCGCCAATATGGATCACCTGTTCAGGTCGCAAATTAGTATGGGCTAGCATGGCTTGAAAAATAGCCGGGTGGGGTTTTTCGACCCCCACCTCATGCGCATTAAATTGAAAATCAAAGTGCTGACTCAAACCAACCTTGTGAATATCAGCATTGCCATTGGTGATGGCACCCATCAAATAACCTTGTTCCCTGAGTTGATCTAGCACCCTCCAGACGTGGGGAAAATAATCCACTTGTTGACGCGCCTCTAGAGAAACGGCAAAACCCTGCGCCGCTAATCGTGCTACTTGCTCTTCACTGTAACCGGCACGCGCTAAACCAAGTTGCAGGCACTTGATCCGGACATCGGTAACACTATGTGCAATCTGTGGATAATTATCGACCACTTCGCGACGCAATAGAGCATAGTGATCCAGGGCAAATTTAGCGGTATACGCAGGTGCATTCGCGGCCAACCATTGATACAAAATAACATCCATATTGGCAATAACCGGCCTGATATCCCAAAAAGTATCGTCCAAATCAAAGCTTAGGCACTTAATCATTTCTTTTTCCCCGGTGTTGCAACTGTTGATAGGTAGTTAATAACTCTGCCAGATGAGATTGCTCACTGATCAATGGTCTTGATCGGCCTACAGCAGCCACTTGGCGAGCACTGGCATTTTTATAGCTCTGCTGCAGCTGCTTGGCGGTTAAGCGGGTGAAACCCTGCTGTTTGCCTATACGGTTGATACTCAATTGCAGGGCGCGAATACTTAAAGACTGCCCCCGCTTAGAAATAAACAGGCTCTGTTCGGCAGTGATGATTGCCATACGCATTTGCAGCCAATCTTTTAAAGCTGCCTCGACTTCAGGTGTATAGGCAATACTCACTAGCTGCTTAGAGGACCTTTGTAACAGTAATTTTTGACGGCTAAAGTCGATAGAAAATACCGTTAGCTTGGATAAATCTGCCACTGACAGGCCACAGTGTAACAGTATCGCCAACATGGTTTTATCGCGCTTGGTGATAAAATCTGGGGCGCTAAAGCTCGTCAACGCAATGGGATCAATCGCGGGAGTGGGTGGCGTCATCTTGATTGGGTCCCGCGGGAGCTTAATCCCCAATAGCGGGTCCTGTGAGAGTAGCGAGCGTTTTCTTAAAAAATTAAAAAAGCCGCGCAAACTGCTGGTGCGCCGCTTGATCGTAGCCAGACTTGGGGGGGTGAATACACTGCTAAGGATATATGCCTGTACTTGTAGCTGCTGGAGTTCAGACCATTGCTGCAATCGATAATCAGCGATAAAATCTCGAAAACGATACAGATCACTGCGATAATTGCGCAAACTACTGAGACTAGTGCCTCGCTCGTTTTGCAAATAGCTAAGGTAGTGCTCGAGGGGGGCGCTTATATCTTTTGCCGCGCTGAAAGAACTCATCAGCGTGCAGCGCTAATAAAAAGCAGCATCTATTATTCAGGGTGATTAAGTTGTGTCTGTAAAATACGACTGGCGACGCGACTGAGAACTTCACCGACGTAACTCAAAAACATGGTGCCCTGGCTGCTCTGAAAATAATCACTGTCATAACTGCCGATGCCCAGTAGGCCGATAGTCTCACCCTGCACGAGGGGAATCACCGCCGCAGATTGAATCATTGGCGCACGCTCTGCAAATAGAAAGTGGTTTTCAGCGGCGGATAGGTTTCCGCAACTGGGCTGGTTTGACAACATTAACGGCTCGACCAAACCCGCCATTTCCCTGGGCATCATACGCCGATTGTTAACCTTGAGCTCTCGATCTGCAAATAAGATTAAAGAAGTGGCATCTCCGTAAAAATCACGACACAAACTCTCCTCTAGTGCATCGCCTAAATCATCTAAACTCTGTGCATCCAATAGCGCTAACACCATGCGCTTGGTTTTTTCAAATTGCACGTCGTTATGCCTTGCTGCATCGCAAAAATCAGACAAGTGTAAGGTCAACTTCTTATTTTTTTCCCGCAACATCGAAGACTGACGTTCGACCAATGATACCGCACCACCGGAATCGTGGGGCACCGCCAATACCTCTAATAAATACGGATGTTCAATGAAAAAATCCGGATCACTCTTTAAAAAAATTGCCACTTGCTCACGGGTTAGTGCTGCTGACATAGATTGCTTTTCTGAATTACTCATACAAACATCTTTCCTTCAAATACATTGATGGCCGGCCCAGTCATAATTACCGGATCATTATCTGCACCGCGCCACACTATTTCCAGACTGCCACCGGTCATATTCACTGTCACACTTTCAGCGAGCAACCCAAGACGCCTACCGGCGGCCACAGCGGCACAAGCCCCGGTGCCACAGGCCAAGGTTTCACCCACCGAGCGCTCGTAGACTCGCAGTTTAATTTCACTGTCGCTAATAATTTGCATAAAACCGATATTGGCACCCTCGGGAAATATACCGTGCTCTTGGATCGCAATGCCCAGACTTTCGACGGGGGCGCTATCCACATCGTCGACCACTAACACCGCGTGTGGGTTCCCCATCGAAACCGGTCAGGTTTTTTGAGAGTTGTTTGGCAAACCTGACAGAGATCAAGAAATAAACTAGATAATACACCATTAGTATGAGTAGAGAAAACCAGAAACAAGCATTTATTCCTCCTTTGAAGATTCACAACACCCTAAGCAACGAAAAGGAAGTGTTTGAACCCGTCAACCATCCGCACGTGGGCATGTATGTTTGTGGTCCTACTGTATACAACAAC
>JABSRA010000043.1 GCA_013215445.1 Oceanospirillaceae bacterium | reverse complement strand
AGGGCGCTGAGAAGACAGAGGTGAGATTAAAAAGCTAAATAGCAAAAACATTTATTCATGTAGGAAGGTTCGTATTAATAAGGTAACAGTTTAGATGCATTTGTTAGCGGTTGTGCCCGGTGGGTTTGTCGACCATGAAGAGAGGATAATCGCTCTGATTTTTAAGGTGAATTTATGCACTTGTTAGCCGCTAAGCCCGGTGGGTTTGTTGATCATAAAGAGTGGATTATCGATTTTATTTTTAAGGTTAAAGTAAGCTTATGCATTTATTAGCGGCCAAGCCTGGTGGGTTTGTGGACGAGGAAGGTATTATCGACCTCGATCAGTCGCCGGCGGATATGGTGATTTTGGCTGCGGCAGACTCTCAGTTGGCAGCGCTCAGTGCCGGCTTGCAAGTCAGTAATATGCAACAGCCCGGTGCACCGAGTGTGCGCATCGCCAATTGGTTACAACTGCTGAAACCTGCCGCCTACGATTTATATGAGGAAAAAGTACTGGGTGAGGCCAAGTTGGTATTGGTCTCTCTACTCGGTGGGCGCAATTATTGGCAATACGGCTTTGAGCGTTTGCTGGCATGGTCAGAGGGCGCGGGTCGCACGCTGATCTTTGTGCCAGGAGATGACAGTGTCGATCCCGATCTTATTGATGCCAGTACTATTGAGCCGCAGTTGCAGACTAAAGTGTGGCGCTATTTGCGCGAGAGCGGGGTGGATAACAGCAAGTCACTGTTGCACTTGCTCGCCAGTGAGTTTTTTGACCGTGATTGGGCCTATCGAGAGCCGCAAATACTGCCGCGGGCGCAGATGTATATGCCGGGTAATCAATACCACCAGGCGAGTTTAGCGCAGTGGAAACAACTCTGGCAGGATGACGCCAAAATGCAGGGTACAACCGGGCAGAGCAATGCACCGGTGGCCCTACTGTTTTATCGCAGTCACCTAGCCTCGGCCAATACCCAGATGTTTGATCAGCTGATCGCTCAATTGCGCGAGGCGGGCATGCAGCCGCTGCCGATTGCTATCGCCTCGCTGAAAGATGCGGAGTCGATAGCGCTGGTTAACGATTTAATAGCGCGCAGCCACTGCAAACTCATTCTCAATACCACCGGTTTTGCCTGCAATCGATCTCAGGCACCGGAGTTGTCCTCCCAGCCGAGTGAATTTCTCTCTCCTTTTACTGCCAATATCCCAGTATTACAGCTGGTGCTATCCAGTAGTACCGAAGAAGATTGGCGTAGTTATAGTCAGGGGCTGCGCAGTCGCGATGTGGCGATGCAAGTGGCACTGCCTGAGCTCGATGGTCGGATATTAACCCGCGCCATTAGTTTTAAAGCCGCGAGTCATCGCGATGCTGTGGCCCAAGTGGATATTGTGCGCTACGAGTTACAGGCTGAGCGCGCCGCGTTTGTAATTGCGTTGGCGAAAAAATATTTGGCCCTGAGTCACAAGCCCAATAGCGACAAAAAAATAGCGTTGATCTTAGCCAATTACCCAACTAAAGATGGCCGTATTGGCAATGGGGTTGGTTTAGATACCCCCAACTCTACCATCAATATTTTAAAGGCCTTGCGGGGGGCGGGTTACCCACTGCCCGATGAATTGCCTGAAAATGGCAATGCGCTGATTGAGGCGCTGCTGCAAACCATCACCAATAATCCCAATACTTTACATTTTTTGGGCTGTTGGCAGAGCTTGGACGTGGACAGTTACCAGCACTATTTTGCCCAATTACCCCTAGAGAGTCGCACTGCGGTTACCGAGCGCTGGGGCGCAGTGGATCAAGACCACAAGTACCGCGATGGACGGATTATGATCGCCGGTATTCGCCTGGGTAGCGTCTTTGTCGGTATTCAACCGGCGCGTGGTTTTAACATTGATTTACTGGCTAACTACCACGATCCAGATTTGGTGCCACCGCACAGTTATTTGGCCTTCTATTTTTGGTTGCGCCATGTCTATCAAGTGGATGCAATTGTGCACGTGGGTAAACACGGCAATTTAGAGTGGTTACCGGGCAAGGGGCTAGCGCTGTCCGCTAGCTGCTGGCCAGATATTACCCTGGGGCCGATGCCGCATTTTTATCCCTTTATCGTCAACGATCCGGGGGAGGGTGCACAGGCCAAACGCCGTGCTCAAGCGGTGGTCATTGATCATTTGATGCCACCGATGACCCGCGCTGAGACCTACGGTGAGTTGGCAGAGCTTGAGGGTTTGGTCGATGAGTACTATCAGGCGCTGGGCATGGATACTCGTCGTGAGACCTGGCTGCGCGAGCAAATACTGCTGCAGGTGAAAAGCACCAATCTACTGCAAGAGTTAGCGATCAGCGCCGATGAAAAAGATCAGGGGCACAGTGATGAGGTACTGAATCAATTAGATACCTACCTCTGTGATATTAAAGAGGCACAGATTCGCCATGGGTTGCATATTTTAGGCGAGTTACCGGTCACCGATAAGCTAACGGATACGATTATCGCACTGCTGAGGTTGCCTCGCGGACCCCAAAATAACGATGCGGGGCTGCTACACAATATGGCGGTGGATTTGGCACTAGAGGTGGACGGTGAGCACTTTGATCCGAGCGCTGCGACCACCCAAGTGTGGGATGGAGAGCGGCCGGATATTTTATTACAAGTCTCTGCTGACAGTTGGCGCACTCAAGCAGATACCCGTGAGCGGCTAGAACTACTGGCCAGAGTTTGGGTAAAAAGTTATGTGCTGGCGGATGCGGATTTAGTGGCGCTAGCCGCTTATCCTCGTATACAACGGCAGTTGGATTATTGCAAAAATGTGATTAAAATCGTCTTAGAACGCTCGGTTAAACAAGAACTCTCTGCCTTGCTGAATGGCTTGTCGGGTGAGTTTGTTGAGCCTGGCCCCTCGGGCGCACCGACCCGGGGCCGTTTAGATACTCTGCCTACTGGACGCAATTTTTTCTCGCTGGATAATAGATCGGTGCCCTCCAAAGCGGCTTGGGCGCTGGGGCAAAAATCGGCGCAGGCGCTGATTGAACGCCATTTACAGGAGCACGGCGATTATCCACAGACCTTGGGTCTCTCAGTCTGGGGCACCGCCACTATGCGCACCGGCGGTGATGATATCGCCCAGGCTTTTGCGCTGATGGGAGTGCGCCCGGTGTGGGCACCGGGCTCACAGCGGGTGGTGGATATTGAAGTGATTTCCTGTATGCAGTTGGGTAGACCCAGAGTGGATGTAACGCTGCGTGTCTCGGGCTTTTTTCGCGATGCTTTTGCCAATGTGATGAAGCTCTACGATACCGCGGTGCAGGCCATTCTGAGCATGGATGATCCGGGCCCCAGTAATGTGATCGCCACTAATATCACCGCGCGCACCGATGAGCTCATCGCACAGGGTATGGAATCTGCGCAGGCACAGCGCGAAGCGAGTTACCGAGTATTTGGCTCTAAACCCGGCGCCTATGGCGCGGGGCTGCAAGGATTGATCGATGAGCGCTGCTGGCAGCAGGCTTCGGACTTGTCTGACGCCTATCTCACTTGGGGCGGATATGCTTATACCAACAGCGATACCGATGCAGTGGTGGCAACCGAGGCTTTTGCCCATCAGTTATCGCAGATGCAAGTGGTGGTGCAAAATCAGGATAACCGTGAGCACGACCTATTGGACTCGGACGATTATTACCAGTTTCAGGGAGGCATGAGTAATGCGGTAAGCCATTTGTCGGGACAGGCCCCGGCTATTTACCACGGTGATCACTCCAACCCCGATAGACCGGTGATTCGCACCCTAAAAGAAGAGCTCAATCGAGTGCTTCGCTCACGGGTATTGAACCCTAAGTGGATTGAGGCGATGCGCGAGCACGGCTACAAGGGTGCCTTTGAAATGAGCGCCACCATCGACTACCTGTTTGCCTATGATGCCACCACTAATTTAATTGATGATTACCAGTATCAGAGCGTCGCCGACAGCTTGCTGTTTGATGCAGAAAACCAACAATTTTTGCAGGATAATAATCCGGCGGCCATGGAGGAAATGGCCGAGCGCTTGCTGGAGGCATGCCAGCGCGGGCTGTGGCAAGATAGCGAAGAATACGCCGCTAAGTTGCAAGATTTATTACTCAGTATCGATGAACAACAAGAGTTGGCAAGATGAATGTGAGAGATATAATTTGAAGACCTTTAACAGCCCACACTCGCTAATGGTGCAAGGCACCACCTCGGATGCGGGTAAAAGCGTACTAGTGACTGCACTGTGCCGAATTTTAGCCAGAGCAGGGGTTAAAGTAGCGCCGTTTAAATCGCAGAATATGGCGTTGAACAGTGCCGTAACCCCAGAGGGGGGTGAGATTGGTCGCGCCCAGGCGGTGCAGGCGCAAGGTTGCTTTTTAGCCCCCAGTATCTTGATGAACCCGATACTGCTCAAGCCCAACTCAGACATCGGTTCGCAGGTGATCCTCAACGGCAAGTCGATCGGCAACATGAAAGCGCGTGAGTATCATCTGTACAAGCCACAGCTATTAGCGCAAGTATTGGCCACCCATGCACAGCTCCAGGCACTCTATCCGGTGACCATTATCGAGGGGGCGGGATCCCCGGCGGAAATTAATTTACGCGAGCACGATATCGTCAACATGGGCTTGGCCGAGGCGTTGGATTGCCCGGTAATTATCGTGGCGGATATCGATCGCGGTGGGGTATTTGCCCATCTTTATGGTACTTTCGCGCTGCTCAGTGATAGCGAGCAGCAGCGGGTGGTAGGTTTTGTGATTAACCGCTTTCGCGGCGATGTGAGCTTGCTGCAATCGGGACTGGATTGGCTCGAGGCTAAAACCGGGGTGCCAACGATTGCGGTAATTCCCTATATCACCAACTTGCACATAGAGGCCGAAGATGCGGTCGAGCAGCGCCAGTTAGCGACCGAGAATAAGGCGTTTAAAATTGTGGTGCCGCTCTATCCGCGCGCTAGTAACCACACTGATTTTGATGTATTGCGCCTGCACCCACAACTCGATTGTGAGTTTGTCCGCGATGCGCAGCTCTACGCGGGTGCCGATTTAATTATTTTGCCCGGCAGCAAGAATGTCAGCAACGATTTGGCGTGGTTAAAAGAGCAGGGATGGGCGCAGGTCATCGAGCGGCATCTGCGCTTTGGCGGTAAAGTATTAGGTATCTGCGGCGGTTATCAAATGTTAGGGCAGGTCATTCACGACCCACAGGGGGTCGAAAATGTTGCGGGCTCGATTAATGGCTTGGGGCTGCTCGAGATAGAGACCACTCTACAAGAGCAGAAAACCTTAAGCAATGTCAGCGGTTATAGCCTAGCGGGTGACAGCCCAGTGACGGGTTATGAGATACACGCGGGGACAAGTAGTGGCTCGGACAGAGCGCGGGCGCTGTTCAATATAGCGAATAAAGGCAGCGCTGATTATTACCTCGAAGGCGCCGCTAACCCTGATGATAGCGTACGTGGTACTTATTTACACGGTTTGTTAGAGGGGGAGCAAATGCTAGCGGAAATACTTAACTGGGCAGGGCTGCAAAATGTCACTCCCTTTGATTATCAAGCCTTTCGTGAGCAGCAGATCGAGCGGCTCGCCGATGAGGTGGAAAAAGTATTACCGCTGCAAAAAATTTGTCAGTTACTGTCTTTAGCCCAATCTCAGTCAAACGGTACTAGGGGAAATGTTAGCGATGTGGTTTAGTTTTTTTGTGGTATTGCTGGCAGTGGCGTTAGATTATAAATTTGCCGAAGTGGCTCGACATCATCCGCTGGTTTACTTTGGCAATGGGGTGCAAAAGTTAGAGCGCTCATTAAACCTCAAGCATGGTTGGTATGCAGATAAGGGCAAGTTACTGGGCATTATCGCCTGGTGCCTAGCGGTTATGCCACTGGTATGGATCAGTTATTTAATAGAACATTGGCTGCTTAATAGGCCATTCTACTCTGTGTTGCTGTCTTGGCTGTTTGCCGCTGGCGTGCTCTATTTTGCCTTGGGTTGGCGCAGCTTAATCGCGCATGCAAAGGCAATATCGGTCCCTTTAAAAGCCGCGGATATGGTCGCGGCGCGCCGCGCAGTGGCGATGATAGTGAGCCGTGATAGCGAGGCTTTAACTGCCAATCAAATTGGCAATGCGGCGAGCGAGTCAGTTCTTGAAAACGGCGCTGATGCTATCTTCGCCGCTATTTTCTGGTTTTTATTACTGGGAGTGCCTGGCATTGTATTGTATCGCCTCGCCAATACCTTGGATGCGATGTGGGGTTACAAACACCGGCGTTATGTACAGTTTGGCTGGGCGGCGGCGCGCATCGACGATGTGCTCAATTACCTGCCCGCCAGGTTAGTGGCGTTGAGTTATGCATTGTTGGGTAATTACCGATCTGCCCGTCGCTGCTGGAAGCGACAAGGGGTGAACTGGAAGAGCCCCAATGCGGGGCCGGTGATGGCGGCAGGTGCCGGTGCGCTCAATTTACAGCTAGGCGGTGGCGCTATGTACCAGGGGAAATGGCAAGATAGGCCGCTGTTGGGGCCGGACACAGGTCTGCAGCCCGGGGCCATCGCGATAGATGCATGCTGTTTGCTAGTGGGTAGAGTATTAGCCTTGTGGCTGTTGCTGTTATTGCTGATGGCGCTGTGGTTTTAAAGAGAGCTATTTATCATTTATAAAGAAGAGAAATGTACTATTAAACGAACGCAACCCGGCGATGTCATTAGTGCCAGTGCAAGCTACATTATACATTTAGGCGGTGGCGCTAAGTACCAGGGGAAATGGCAAGAACGACCACTGTTGGGTCCAGACACAGGTCTGTAGCCCGGTGCTATCGCGATAGATGCATGATGTTTGCTAGTGGGTAGAGTATTAGCCTTGTGGCTGTTAATGTTATTGATGGTGGCGCTGTGGTTTTAAAAAGAGCTGCAGGTCCACATGCAAGAAGAGATAAAAACTATTAAACAAGTGAAAAACAGTGAGCTCAGTGGTGCCCACGGCGGAGATATCATCAGTGCATCTGCACGCTACGGTATTGCCCAAGAGCAGTGGTTAGATCTTTCCACGGGTTTAAACTCGATTAGTTATCCAACGGATAGCTTGCCCGCGTCTGCCTTCAGGCAATTGCCATATTTGCAGCCTGAATTTTTGCGGGCCACGGCTGAATATTATGGCAGTGAGCAATTTATCCCGTTAATCGGCTCGCAAATGCTGATTCAAGCCCTGCCGAAAATGTTGCCTGAGAAGCCGGTGTTACTTCCCGATGTAGGGTACAGCGAGCATCGAGATAGTTGGGGTGACGCCGGTTTTGCTATTCAATACTACCCGGCACTGGAACACGATGCCTGCCTGGCGAGTATTGATCGAGAGCTACAGACTAATAGTGCGCAGCACTTAGTGGTGATCAATCCCAATAACCCCAGTGGGGTGTTAATCGCGCCACAGCAACTGCTCTGTTGGGCGGCCAAACTCGAGGGCGGTTGTTATTTGATCGTGGATGAGGCTTTCATTGATTTAACGCCGCAATTGTCGGTTTTAGCTCATCAGTGGCCGGCGAATATGTTAGTGTTGCGCTCTTTCGGGAAGTTTTTTGGGCTGGCCGGTATTCGCCTTGGATTTGCTTTTGCCCAGGGGGAGTTACAGACAAAAATTACCGCTCAATTGGGTCTTTGGATGATTAATGGTCCGGCACAATCGATAGCGACCCAGGCTTTTCGGGATGTTGCCTGGCAGAGTATGGCGAGAGTACAAATAGTGGCAGATGCACGAGGTACTGTGCAGTTGTTTGCAGCACTGATTGAGCATTTGCGCGAACTTAGTCAAAGTGTAGTGACTTGCCAAGTTGATAGTGGTTTATTTATTAGTTACAAAATGCAGCACTCTCTGGCGCTAAAAGTACAGCAGGCATTCTGTAGCGAGGGTATTTTGTTAAGAGTTATCGAGATACCTGAGAGTGTCGATAGAACTGAGCAAGCACTGTTGCGCATCGGTTTGTTATCAGTGAAAAAGGGTGACCAACAGCAGCGGATCACAAATTGTATCGCTGCGTTTATCGCCACTTATGAAAAGCAATAATATTGGGAGTGCGTTAGCAAACGCTATCGCTCTCGCGACTAGAATCAGAGTTTACTAATTATGTCTCAACAAAATAACAGAAAAATTGGCATTATGATCTGCGGCCACGGCAGTCGCGATCAAGATGCCGCGCGCGAATTCTCTCTCGTCGCTGCCGGTTTAGTGACGCGGTTTCCCGATGTGCCAATTGAGTACGGTTTTTTGGAGTTCTCAGCACCTAATATTCATATGGGCCTCAACAAACTGATAGCCCAGGGCGTGACGGATATCTATGCGGTACCCGGCATGTTGTTTGCAGCCACCCACGCGCGCAATGATATTCCCAGTGTACTACTCAACTTTCAAAAAAAGCAGGCTAATAGCGGGGTAAAAGTTCATTACGGTAGCGAGCTTGGCTTGCACCCGACGATGGTTGAGGCATTTGAAACCCGTATCTATGAATCGCTCAACCTCGATATAGCCAATCCTCCCCTTGAGCTTAATGACACTATGTTGGTGGTCGTAGGTCGCGGTACTTCCGATACCTTGGCCAACGCAGAAGCTGCTAAACTGACCCGTATTGTCAATGAAGACATGGGCTTTGGTTGGGCAGATACGGTCTATTCAGGGGTGACCTACCCCTCAGTTGGGGTGGGGCTAGAGCTGTTAATCAAACTGGGTTTTAAAAAGATCGTGGTTGCGCCCTACTTCTTGTTCACCGGTCGTTTAATTAAGCGTATTTACGCCTATGTCGATAAAGTGGCGGCGGCGCACCCAGAGATTGAATTTATTAAGACGCCCTACCTCAAAGATCATGTAAAAGTGATCGATGCTTTTGAAGTGCGTCTCAGAGAGATAATGTCAGACCAGCCGGACAGTACTAATGAAACATTGATGCAATCATTTGAGCGACGTTTGGCGGCAGGTGAAGTTGATATTCACCATCATCATGCAGAATTTGTTGACCCTGAGCAAGATCAGGCTGAACAGAGTCATGCGCATGAACATAGCCACGATCACGATCACGATCATAGTCACTCGCACGGTGTTTATAAACATATTGCTCATCCGCTGGGGCCCCGCACTATGATCGGTGAAAACCTCTGCTGCTGTTTTATGAGTCAATTTCCAGCATCGGTATTAGCGCAAGAGTCGCAAAAAATTGAGCGCAGTAACAAGCACATTCACGATTAGGATTGCTATGATTGAGTTTTTTTTGGGTGGGGCGCGCTCCGGTAAATCAAAATTGGCAGAACAAGCGGCCGCTGCCTCTGGATTAGAGGTCGTTTATATCGCCACCGGCACAGCGGGTGATCAGCAGATGCGAGAGCGGATTGTATCGCACCAGCGCAGCCGTCCAGCGCATTGGCAAACGATAGAGGAGCCCATAGCGCTGGCTCAAACTATCGAGCAACATATGTCTGCGCAGCGCTGCCTATTGGTAGATTGTTTGACATTGTGGTTAAGTAATTGCATGTTTAGTCAAAAATCTCAGTGTTATGCAGCGCAAAAAAAACAACTATTTACCGTACTAGAGCAAGTGCCGGGCAAACTCATATTTGTCGCCAATGAGACCAGCATGGGAGTGATTCCCATGGGTGAAGTGACCCGCGAGTTTTGTGATAGCGCGGGCTTGCTGCACCAGGACTTAGCGGCTATTAGTAACAGAGTAACCTTGTCAGTGGCAGGATTGCCGCTAGTATTAAAAGAAGATTAATCATTTCATAGTGAAGTTTCAGTCAAAAGATAAGGTATTTATAAATGAGCAACTGGATTTTTCAGCCGATAAAAAAGTTAGATGAGCCCGCCCGTAATGAGGCCCTTGCCCGTCAACAACAGTTGACCAAACCTTTGGGCTCCCTGGGCCGTTTAGAGGACATCGCGGTAGAAATTGCGGCAATGCAAGGTGGCTCACCGGTTATTAACACTCCTTTTATTTGTATCTTTGCCGCCGATCATGGTTTAGCGACCAGTGGTGTGTCGGCATTTCCACAGGAGGTGACGGGACAGATGGTGGCAAACTTTGCCAGCGGTGGTGCCGCGATTAGCGTGTTGGCTAAAAGTTTGTTGGCGCCCTTTGAAATTGTCAATTTGGGCACGGTTACTCCCACGGATTTTAAAGGCGTTAGCAACGAATTTATCGCCGCGGGTACCGCTAATATGTTACATGGCGATGCGATGAGTAAAGCGCAGTGCGAGCAGGCATTAGCCGTTGGCAAAAAATATTTAATGAGAGCGAAAAATTTAGGTTGTGAACTCTTTATTGGCGGTGACATGGGTATCGCCAATACCAGCGCTGCGACTTTACTAGCCAGTGTTATCAGCGGGGAGTCAATAAGCAATCTAACGGGTCCGGGAACGGGTCTAGATAGCGACGGGGTGCAACGAAAAATAGAAATTTTGCAGCAAGTGCTGGCCAGACACGAGCAAACTGAACTCGCGCCTGAAGTGTTGTTACAGAAAATGGGTGGTTTCGAAATAGCGGCATTGGTTGGCAGTTATATTGCAGCGGCGCAACAGGGCCTCACTATTTTAGTGGATGGCTTTATCTGTACAGCGGCGGCGATGGTCGCAGTGGCTATCGCACCAGAGAGTCGTCATTGGATGATTTTTTCCCACAGTTCGGCAGAGCCTGGTCACAAATTGATGTTAGCGCACTTAAAGGCAATACCCGTATTAGAGTTGGGTATGCGTTTGGGCGAGGGCAGTGGTGCAGCGATTTGCGTGCCAGTAATTCAGCTGGCCTGTAAGCTGCACTCGCAAATGGCGACCTTCGCTGAAGCGGCAGTAGCCGGCAAGCTCGATGCCCATTGATTTATTGCGTCACGGTAAAACCACTGCGGGCCGTGCTTACATTGGTAGCACCGATGTGGCGCTGACCGAGTTGGGGGTTGAGCAAATGCAGAGCAGTATCGATCTGGCGCTTGCATCGGGCACTCGCTGGGATCTGCTGGTGAGCTCACCTTTAATCCGCTGTGTGGAATTTAGTGTGAACTTGGCCGCTAAACTCTCTCTTGAGCTGCAAATAGAAGCTGACCTCGCTGAGTACCATTTTGGAGATTGGGAGGGGCTGACTGCGCTGCAAGTGATGGATAAGTACCCGGGACAACTAGAAGCGTTTTGGCATGACCCTGAAAAGAATGCTCCACAAAATGCTGAGAGTTTAGGCCAGTTCAGTCAACGCATTGATAAACTGATCTCGTCGCTTGAGGTTAAATATGCTGGTAAACATCTGCTGCTGGTGTGTCACGGTGGGGTGATGCGTTATCTGTTATCCAAAGCGGCACAGCAACCGATCAAGGCGATGCTAAACTATCCGGTGGAGCACGGCCAGCTAGTGAGTTTATGCCGTTGAGTGGGCTGTCATGAAATATTTATCGAGTGCGTTGCTCGCCCTGCAATTTCTCACCCGGATACCGGTTAAATTTTCCGAGTATCCGGATCAAAAAAGCCAGGGTGAATCACTGCTTTTTTATCCGCTAATTGGCCTGTTAATCGGGTTAATGTTGAGTGTTGTGGCGCTGCTATTGCAAAATGCACCCGCATTATTGAGCGCTGCTATTCTCTTGGCCCTATGGGTATTGATCACCGGCGCTTTACACCTCGATGGCCTGGCTGATAGCTGTGATGCATGGATAGGGGGGCACGGCGACAAGCAGCGCACCCTGGATATTATGCAAGACCCCGCGAGTGGGCCGATTGCCGTGGTCATGGTGCTCTGCACTTTGCTGCTGAAATTTACGGCGATGGTCGCTATCTTGCAGCAACAGCAATATTGGTTGTTAATGGTAGCGCCCCTCGTCGCTCGATCATTATTGCCGCTGTTATTATTGTTAACACCCTACGTGAGAAAAAAGGGTATTGGCGCTATTATGGTAGCTAACGCACCCAAAAATGCGGTGTTTATCAGCTGCGCTGGAGGTTTGCTGCTGGCTTTAATGCTGGGGTCGATGACCGTCATATTGGTGGCGGCGATTGGTTTAATTGGCTTGCGCTCATTGATGATCAAGCGACTCGATGGTTTAACGGGCGATACCGCCGGGGCGAGTTTAGAATTAGTGGAAATGCTGACAATTGTGATGTTGGTGATTAGTTAGGATAGAAATAAGTCGAGAGTCTTTAGTGGCGGATCAAAAGAATTATGACCAAAGACTAAAGATCAAAGACCAAAGATTTTTACATTTAAGGAATACAGAAAATTGACTACAGCAAAATATATTTATACCTGCAGCGATAGTTTTGGTGATTTAGCCGTTATCGATGAGGGTGATCAGCGCATTCTCTCCTTTGGGGTTGGGGATGAGCAAAGCGTGCAGTTAAAGGCGCAACCGCATGTGCTGCAACATGCCTATACTCAGGCGATGATGTTGGTATTGCTGTTTACTCAACCTAAACGAGTATTGCTGTTAGGGTTGGGGGCTGGGTCACAACTCAGTGCACTGCATTATAGTGTGCCTGGGGTGCGCATTGATGCTGTGGAACAAAGATTGGCGGTGATAGAGGTGGCCAAGCGCTATTTTAGATTGCCCAGCAGTAAAAAAATCAACTTGCACTGTGCTAAAGCAGAGCAGTTTTTGGCGGTGGGTATGGCCAAAAAAGTGGATCTAATAATGACTGATCTGTATAACGAGCAAGGTATGGATGAGGTACAAATTAGTGAGAAATATCTGAATTTATGCGTAGCCGGCTTAAAAGTAGATGGCTGGTTAGTGCTAAATTGCTGGGGTGTATTAGAGGATCACGCCAAGTTGTTTAAACAGTTGAATAAACATTTTGCCGATTTACGCTGCTGTGAATCCGGTGATGGAAATGTGGTTATCTTTGCGGGTCGCCAGAAAAATTTAAAAGCTAAGCCTGATTTAAAAGTAATGGCGATTAAATTGAGCGCACAAGTAGGCTTTAATGTGCAGCCTTTCTTGGCGAGGCTGGAGCAGGTGCAACCCTAAGACCAATAAACGTAGGATTATTACAAGATAAGGGCTATGATAGCCCTTTTTATGGTCTATATAACGGATAATAGGGTGCAAAGTAACGAAAATAGGCTGCTTATAAAATCAACTTAAGCGGTTTTTGTCTTTTTAAGGGTGCCTTAGTATTGATAGGATTACTAATTTTTTATTGTTAAGAAATTAAGTTACTAATCCTATCAAAATTTAAAGGATTATATTATGTATAAAATTATCATTGTCGGAGGGGGCGCAGGTGGTCTTGAACTTGCCACTAAATTAGGCGCAAAATTAGGGAAAAAACAACAGGCAGAGATTGTCTTAATCGATCAAAATCGGTCTCATATTTGGAAACCGCTACTGCACGAAGTCGCCACAGGCACGTTAGATTCTAGTACCGATGGTGTGGTTTATCATGCACATGCTGCTAAGCATCACTATCAGTTCTGCCTCGGGCGGTATACCGGTTTAGACCTCTTGGCGAAAACCATTACGGTTGCGGCCAATTATGCGGATGATGGTTTGCAGTTACTACCTGAGCGTGAGATAAGTTACGATCTACTCGTGCTGGCAATAGGTTCGCAAAGTAATGATTTTGGTACTGCTGGAGTCAAACAATACTGTCATTTCTTAGATTCTCCGCGGCAGGCGGAAAAATTTCACCATGCACTGCTCAATCAATTTTTACGGATCAATCAAAGCGAAAATCCCAATGAGCGTTTAAGTGTCTCTATTGTTGGTGCCGGTGCAACAGGGGTGGAACTGTCCGCTGAATTGTTTAATGTCAGTACTTTAGTTAAAGCTTATAACATGCCAAATATGAGTGCCGATAAGCTAGAGATTAATTTAATCGAGGCGGGGCCGCGAATTTTAGCCGCATTACCCGAGCGCATAGCCGATGCTGCACGCAAAGAATTGTCTAATCTAGGGGTGAACGTTCGTGAGCATACCCGGGTAAAAGAAGCGACAGTAGAAGGTTTTAAAACCACCGATGATGAATTAATCAAGGCCGATTTAATGATTTGGGCCGCGGGTATAAAAGTGCCCGATTACATTAAAGATCAAGGGGTGTTCGAACTTAATCATCTCAATCAAATTATTGTCAAGCCAACCCTGCAAACCAGTGTTAGCGATGATGTTTTTGTCTTAGGTGATTGTTGTGGATTCAAAAATAAAGACGGCTCTTGGGTGCCGCCAAGGGCGCAATCTGCTCATCAAATGGCTGACACTGTCCGGGCTAATATCTATGCGATCTTGAAAAAATCTGCATTAAAAACCTTTAAATATAAAGATTACGGGTCGCTAATTAGTCTCAGTCGCTTTGGCGCGGTTGGTAATCTAATGGGTAACTTAACCACTAAATCTATGTTTATAGAAGGGCATTTAGCCAGGATAATGTATGTTTCTTTGTATCGAATGCACCAAATTGCAATTCATGGCTGGGCGAAGGCAATATTGGTGATCGTCGCTGAAAAGGTGGCCAAAGTAGTGCGACCTAAGATGAAATTACACTAAAAATTGTCACTGGAATCTATCGCCCCGCTTGGCGTACGGGGCGGGGTTCTTTGTCTGCAATATCTATATCAAGAGCAATGGTGAAGCACACTCCAGCGCCTAAAGTGCTTTCAAGGGAGAGCTCGCCCTCCAGTATGTCTACCACTAGTTCTTTGCAAATGGCTAGGCCTAAACCGGAACCTCCCTGGCCCGCTTTGGTGGTAAAGTACTTTTTAAAGGCATTTTCTTTGGAGTTTTTATCCATACCAATCCCATTGTCTCGGTAAATGATAGCAATACGGTGTCCATTCAGTTGAGCGGAGATATCAATTTTCCCGGTCTGATTGTCTTCAAAGGCATGTAGTAAGGTGTTATTGACTAAATTTATTATCACTTGAGATAAAACCCCCGGATAACTGTTCAGCTCTATTCTTTCATCGATGTCGAGATTAACTTCGTGAGTGTGTTTTTTCAATTTAGGTCGTAACGTTAATAGAATATCATTCATGTAATGTAGCAAGTTAAACCGCAGTAAGTTATTTGAACATTGGTCAACTGCAACTTGCTTAAAACTCAACATCACATTACTTGCTAGGTTAATGTTTGAAGAGCTCATTTGTAGTGCTTTTTCGGTTTTTATTAAATATTCACTCAACATGTTTTTGCTGAGTTTTTGTTCTTCAAATGCGCGGATGATGCTGTTGTTTTTTTCCACCAGGTAATCAATTGATAAGCGTAAATTTCCAAGCGGTGAAGCAACCTCATGGGTTATCTCTGCAACCATACTACCGAGTTCTGCCAGTTTATTGGACTCGAGTAGTTTTTTTTCCAATTTTATCTGTTTGATTTGAACTATTTGATTTTTAACTCTGGCTCTTACTATATCTTGATGGGCGGGTTTGGTAATCAGGTCTACGGCACCTACCGCAAAACATTGGCGAAGGTCTTCAGGTGCAATTTTAGCAGTGACAAATATGACTGGAATATGACGGGTGTTAATATTCTTTTTTATCGCTAGGCAAGTCTGATAACCGTCCATGTCTGGCATCATTACATCGAGTAAAATCAAATCTATTTTTACTTTGTCGAGTAGGCGCAGCGCTTTCTCGCCACTAGTGGTCGCCGAAATAAGATAGTGATCGTCGTCCAAATATTTCCTGAGTATATCGATGTTCAAGGGTTTATCATCGACGATGAGGATTGAAAAAGTACTGATATTATCCTGCATTAGAATCACCGCTTAAGAAACTGGTTAGTCCTTCAAGGTCATATTTGTTGACAAAGTAATGTAATTGAGAGAAATAGGCATCGTTATCAGGGAATTTAGTGGTTAATCTGTCGATCATTTGTTCAACTTCTAACACTAAATATAAATCACACTGTTCAATAATTAATTTGCAATATTCAGGGGGCAGTTCAAAGGATATTGGCTGCTCTTCGCTGCTGTTCGACTGAGAAATTGAACAATAAAGCTCGTTCGCAGCTGCTGCTTTAAGTAGCGTGTTTATTTTCTGGACGACAAAAGTAGGGTTTAAAGACTGGGCGGAAATATGCTCTAAACTAGCACTTTCTATATTTTTTGCGCTGGTTTCACGCAGTAGAATATTTGCCTGTATGACGGGTAAATTAGGGAAGTCATGATTGATCGTCTGGATTATTGTTAGCGTTTCATTGGTTGGAGGGTGTAGGTTTGTAACCACCATATCAATGGCCTCTCTGCTGATAATAGCGAGTGCATTATCAGCGTTGTCTGCATGGAAAAGAATTAAATCCGCAGTCGAGAGTGCATCGGAGATAGAGGTCTGACTAGCCGCTAACTGCTCAATAATTAACAGTGTTTTTGTGCTTTGATCAGTCTTTTTACTAGGGTTCAGAGCAGGGCTATTAGTGCTGCCAAGTACCCCTTTGCTTTTAAGTGGGATGGGCAGGCAGATTTCAAAGGAAAATACAGAGCCCTCACCCGCTGCAGAGATTAATTTGATGTCGCTTGACATCAATTTTAAGCACTTTTTAGCAATGTTTAGTCCAAGCCCCGTTCCCCCGTATTTTGTGGAGACACCCCCTTGATTAAAAGCATCAAAAATCACCTCTTGGAATTGTGCTTTGATGCCGATACCGGTATCGATAATCTGGAAATTAAAGACACTGTCTTCGAGCGCTTTCAAACAGAGGGTCACTTTACCTCGCGAGGTGAATTTTATCGCGTTGCCAACAAGATTGATCACCACTTGGCGCAATCTAAGTTGATCGCCATTGACGAATAATGAATCTGCGGTAATGTCTGTGCAAAAGGTTAATAGTATATTCTTTTGGGTGGCTTTGAGGCTGAACATGGCGATGGTTGATCGACATATTTCTAACAAATCAAAGTTTTTTACCTGTAATTTTACCGCGCCAGATTCAAGCATTGATGAGTCTAAAATATCATTAATCAAGTTTAATAAATGATTGCCTGAAGCATTGATGATCGACAGATAATGCTGGTTGTCCTCTTGCAGGCTCTTGTCTTCTTTTAATATTTGGGTATAGCCTAAGATGGCATTCATTGGGGTGCGGATTTCATGGGAAATATTTTCCAGGAAAGTAGATTTTGCTTTATTGGCACTGATGGCCTCTTGCTGAGCAATCTGAGCTTGATCTTTTTCTAAGTGGGCGAGTTGATTGGCTGTTTGTAATTGGACTTCAACCTCTTTGTGCCGTTTGATTGAGCGTTTTAATTTGTAGTTTAATGTGTCTAAGGTAAGGTTGTTGTTTTGTAAGTTTTTAAAAATAAAAGAGAAAGCGGCAAAGGCGAAGATCAGTAAAGCACTGAACATAAACAACATCCGAATGAAAAATGTATTGGCACCTTGCGCTGCTCCGGTTAAGGGTGCGCTCACTTCCAATACGCCTCTGAGGTCTCCGACGTTCCAATTTGTTTTAGGTGATTGAGGATGAGTATTGTGACAGGAGACGCAGAGGGGTTTTAACGTGTCGGCAATGGCATAGCGGATCGTCAGTACCCCATCTATCTCCTTAATACGATAATAGGGTTCTTTCGGGTTAATGCTTAAAGCCTGCCACGCTGCTTTTTCAAAATCATCTCGCAAACCACCGTTTTTTTTCCTCCATGGAAAGGGGTATAAACTATACAAATTGGTGCTGATTGCCAGTCCATGCTCGCGCATTTTCTCGCTCAGCAACAGACTCAAGGTTGCCGGTAGCGGTATAGCATTGTCTTTTAGAAAGTAGTCATGGCTCACTTCAATGCCCGCTTTCATAGCAGGGGTTATTACCTCGGATGTATAGAGAGACCTAAATTCGCTAATTACCGCTGCGTGTCTTTTACTAGACTCGATGGCAGAGGCAATGATGACTTGATTGTTCATGTGGTTGAGATAAGAAAAAATAGCAGTTGAACTTAAGATAAAACCCAAAGTTAATACGGTTAGAGGCCGGTGCTTCCAATAGCCCAGTAAGGTTGCCAGGTAGTTTTTGTCGCTGTCTTTATTGGGTTGCATTTAACCAAAATCCTGATTATAGGAAAGTTGTTGTTTGTTGATAGGGTGCTTGATAGCTGTGTTGATCTATATTTATCGGTATTTAGGTTTTTTATTGGCGTTTCACAATAAAAACACAAGATTAATTGGCTGTGTATTTTAGCGAGAAAAGCAACGTATTTAAGTTATGTTAATATAGCATTCATTTTAGGTTAATAATAGTGAGTGCTACTCAATGTAGGACTTTGACTGAGGGCAGAGAGGCTTGGGTAAATAATTATTTTCCAACCTGCGGTGCAGCGATTGCTGCGGATGTTGCTATTGCTTGATGAGGTCGGTATCAAGTTGGCTGCAACTGGCGTTAACATGCTGCATAGTAAAAAAATAAAGTGCAGGGAGCGTTGAAGAAGACCGCTCTCGCTATAAACTGCCTGATTAGGCTGCTGTAAAATCTAATTTTGCGTAACTGTGTGTTTAGCTTACAATATATTCAGCAAATGCTTAGGTGGGTACGATGCAAGAGATTAGATGCGATCAATCATTGAACTCAATCCATGAGGGTTCTTTTAGTCTGCAGCTTCTCGCTGGTTAGTTCTTCTATATAAAGGAAGGTGTAGTAAAAGGTGGCCAGCGAAAATAAGGCGGGGAAAAACCGCCACAATAGCGCAATTTATAGGTATTAATGAACATGTTGAGCCGGTTTTTAACGCCGAACTGATAAGCCTAGTCTTTGTATCACACCCGCATAGGGGAACTTAGATAAAATTAATTTTTGTATAGCCTGAGCGCTCAGTATTAACCTTCTAAAAAGCAGGCTAATGAAGCGCTAAAAGCCGGCTTGATAACCTCTAGGCGAGACACTTTAACTGCGTTGCCCCCTCCCTTATTTCGGGATGTGTACTCAGGCCTCTTCTTCAGCAAATATTGCGCATCTGTAAGCAGCGAATGATTTATTACCGAGATGTTATTGACGATAGCTGCTGGTTATGAATATTGTCAATCGTGACAAATAATAAAGAACTTATCGGGGCAAAATCGGTCGCCAGTAATACTGGGTTTTTAATTGATTTTGTTAGAGTTAAGCGGGTTTTTATGTTCTAATTCGCCACCATGTTTAAACCATTATCCCTGTATGTTGGCCTGCGGTATACCGCAGCGAAGCGCAACAATAATTTCATCTCTTTTATCTCACTGGTCTCAATGTTGGGCTTGATGCTTGGCGTCGCGGCGCTGATCGTGGTGCTATCTGTCATGAATGGTTTTGATCGAGAGCTGCGTGAGCGCATTCTCGGTATGGTACCTCATGCAACTATTACCGGCTATGACGCCAATATTCAAAATTGGCAGCAAGTAGCTGAAAAAATAGCACTCGATAAACGCGTTATTGCCAGCGCACCTTTTATCAAATCTCAAGGTATGCTCACCTATGCGGGTCGGGTTAGGCCGGCATTTGTGCAGGGGATTGATCCGCAGGCCGAAAGCAAAGTTTCAATTGTAACCCAGCACATCAATAGCGGCAGTTGGCAGCGTTTAGAAGCTGGAAAATTTAATATTATCTTGGGTGATTTGTTAGCTAATTACCTAGGCTTGCGACTGGGGGATAAGGTGACGTTAATTTTGCCTGAAGCCTCTGTTAATATAGCGGGTGTAACGCCACGGTTAAAACGATTTACCTTAGTGGGAACATTTTCAGTTGGGGCGGAATTAGATGGCTCGCTGGGTTATATACACATCAGTGACGCCGCCAGATTTAGGCGAATACAGGGCGTCGAGGGAATACGCCTGACCTTTGAAGATCTATTTGAAGCGCCGATTGCAGTGCGCGATATTGCTCTTAAGTTGCAAGGTATCTTTCAAATATCCGATTGGACGCGTACCCAGGGAAACTTATTTAGGGCAATACAGATGGAAAAGCGCATGGTCGGATTGTTGCTTTTTCTAATCGTTTTTGTGGCTGCTTTTAATATAGTCTCTACGTTGGTGATGGTGGTTACCGATAAAAAAGCGGATATCGCAATATTGCGTACCTTGGGGGCTTCTCAGGGATTGATTATGCGTATTTTTATGGTTCAGGGTATCGTTATTGGTAGCTTTGGGACTTTTTTAGGGACGTTGCTAGGGGTGGTTTTGGCACTGACCATTAGCGATTTGGTCGGTTTCTTTGAGCGTATACTGGGTATACAAATTCTCAGTCCGGATGTTTACTTTATCAGTGACTTACCCTCGCAATTAATCTGGGGAGATGTCTGGGTGATTGTATCGGTTGCTCTGGCTATTAGCTTTTTTGCCACACTATACCCGGCTTATAAAGCATCCAGAACTCAACCTGCTGAGGCGCTACGCTATGAGTGATGTATTAACGTGCGAGAATGTTTGCCGCACTTTTATAGAAGCAGGTAGAGAGTTACAGATATTAAAAGACATCTCTTTTAGCATCGCTAAAGGGGAGCGGGTAGCGATCATGGGTGCGTCAGGCTCAGGTAAAACGACGTTATTGAACACTATTGGCGGTCTAGAGTCACCCACCAGTGGGGTGGTAAAAATTGCCGGACAATCTATCTACGATATCTCGGAACGCCAGCGTACTAAAATGCGCAATCGGCAGCTGGGTTTTGTCTATCAGTTTCATCATTTACTGCCTGAGTTCAGCGCATTAGAAAATGTCGCTATGCCCTTGTTGTTAGGTGGGCAATCAATAGCAGTGGCCATTGAAAAAGCCACAGCGCTACTCGCTAGTGTTGGTCTCAAAGAGCGTTTAACCCATAATCCTGCAAAACTATCTGGCGGCGAGCGACAGCGGGTGGCAATAGCCAGAGCGCTAGTGACGACTCCCGCCTGTGTGTTAATGGATGAACCCACGGGTAATTTAGATTCGAATACCGCTATGGATATTCAAACGTTAATGGATGATTTAAATAAGCAATACGGTATTTCATTTGTTGTGGTCACCCACGATGATAGAGTAGCGCAACGCATGGATAGAATTTTAGTACTCGAAGATGGGCAGTTAACGCAGCGAGTCTAATTAGCCTTTTTTATCCTCTCAGATTAGCGCTGTCTAATTATTTCCTATTATTTTTGTAGCGGTGGCGCTTTCGCCAGTTACTTCTCACGTGCCATATCCAAAAAACATTAATAGCCAGGTAAGAGAGCGCAGCGAAGACTGTTGCACAAAATAGTGAGCCGATGATTAGCGGCCACCAGATTGAGGCCAGCTGTGCTGTCACATATTCTACGGTAAAGGCTATGTTATCATCAAGTGGCACAGAGCCGAGTAAGTAGGTGCCTACATTGTAGGTGAAATAGAAAATGGGCGGCATGGTGATAGGGTTGGTTAACCAGACTAAGCTGATTGAGATCACCATGTTAGCGCGAAGAAAAATAGCCAGCAAGGCCGCTAGCAACATCTGCATTGGGATGGGTAAAAAGGCACAAAAAATTCCCACCAAGAAAGCCCTGGAGACTGATCTTCTATTGAGGTGCCAAAGAGAGGGGTGCTGTATATATTTGGCAATCCATTTAAGTGAGGGTTTCTCTCTTAAGCTTTGCTCATTTGGCAGATATTTTTTGAATAGTTTTCGTGGCATCGATGCTGAACTTAATAATACTAGTGTCTTATATTATGCACATGAATTAGCTTATAGCCAGCTATATATGTATGCTTTTCAAGATAATAAATAGCGGCTATAGGTGTACTTAACTGATTGTGCGCTAAGCTTATTTTATTTGAAATAGCGCTTAGGCAGAGAGGGGTGGTCGGATGCCTGTATATGCCATCAGCTATTTAGCGGGAGTGGTGCTGGTGGCTTTTTTGCCGGTGCTTTACAGCGTTCTAGCCTTGCAAATTATGGCTATATGCTCGCTGCTAATATTGTGGGTTTTATTAAAGATTATCGCTAATCAACTGAATAAACGGAAAATTCGCAGCTGGCGAGTTATTTGTGTTTTTTCTCTGTCGTTTTGTTTGGCCTCGTTACACGGGCATTATTTACTGTCAAAACTCTATAATGATCAGCGTTATTCCAGAGATTGTTCGGTCAGTGGAGTGGTGGTTGGCTTGCCATACATCCAAGATAACTATGCGCGCTTTGAGTTTGATTTGCTCGAGGGCCACTGTAATAACCAACAGCTGCGCCTCTCTACACTATTACTAAGTCTTTATCGATCAGAATACAAAGTGATGGCAGGTGATAAATTGCTGTTGGCGGTGAGACTTAAAATGCTCCGGCCTCAATATAGTCGTGGAGCCTTTGATCGCAAACTCTGGGCGATAAATCGCGGGGTAGATGGCAGCGGTTATGTGCGCGAGATTATCGACATAAGCCCAACTTATTCAACGTTATCGGCCGTGCGCCAAAATATCCGCCAGTGGATTATATCTCTGAATATAAGCCGGGCTGCCAAGGCTAGTTTTCAAGCGTTAATGCTCGGTGATAAATCTGCGATTAGCAATAGTCAATGGCAGCAGCTGCGTATTACGGGTACCGTGCATTTATTGGTGGTCAGTGGGCTGCATATTGGGATTGTGGTCGCTATTGGTTGGTGGTTGTTCTTTGTCTTGCGCGCGTGTCTTCAGTTGTTGGGAGTGATGGCTAATTTACGCTATTTTCCCGCGGTGGGTGCGCTGTTACTTAGTTTTTCCTATCTGCTCTTAGCGGGAGCTAGTTTGTCGACACAACGCGCCTGGCTAATGGCCTTGGTGCTGATCGCCGGTCAGTGGTTAAGTATTAGGCCAAACCTTTGGCAGCGCTGGTGGTGGGCGCTGCTACTAATCATCAGCTGGCAGCCGTTGAGTGTTTTACAGCCGGGATTATGGTTGTCTTTTCTGGCGGTGGCCAGCTTAATCAGCTTGCAGGGATTTCGCTCAAATACAGGGCTTCGCTCGGTTATTGTTAAGAGTCAGTGGTGGGTGTGGCTGGCGCTGATGCCGTTATTACTGTTATTTTTTGGCCAAGTATCATGGCTTTCACCGCTGATCAATATTGTTGCGATCGGCTTTATCTCACTGTTGTTATTCGCCTTACTTCCCGCTGTGTTGTTCACGCTATTGGACTGGCACTGGCCATTGCAATTAATTGGGGCTGCGCTCGACTATTTCTGGTTAGCCCAGCAATATATTGCGCAGTATAGCCATTTTTTAGTGATCCAAATGGTGTGGGTTTCCACGCCTATCATCGTACTTATCGCCTCTAGTTGCCTGTTTTTATTACTTCCCTTGCCGAATAGAATCAAGGCTATCTGTGGAGTCTCATGGATTTTACTATTTTATCCGCAGACGCCAAAATTACCAGAGCAGGTACAATTCAAACTGACCCTAATTGATGTGGGGCAGGGGTTGGCAGTGTTAGTGCAAACCCGATCCCACAATTTGTTGTTCGATACCGGGGCTTCATTTCCCAGTGGCTTTAGTTACTACGACAGTGTGATCAGACCGCTACTGGATACCCAAGCTATTGACCATTTAGATGTGCTGGTGATTAGTCATGGGGACAATGATCACCGTGGTGGTTTACAGGATGCCCGCGAGGATCTGCAGATTGATCGGTTGGAATTGGGTATGCCCGACGATGCTAAGACGGCGGGCCTCTGTCGAAGTGGTAAGCGTTGGAATTGGGATGGGGTATCGTTTCAATATCGTCAGCCGCCGCGGGGCTCGTTTACCAAGTCCAATAATCAATCTTGTGTACTGGAATTAGGTACCGCGGCCTGTAAAGTATTGATCATGGCGGATGCGGAGTATAAATTAGAGCGAAATTTGCTAGCGTCAACACTCAATGCTAATCAGCAAATATTAGTCGTCGGCCACCATGGTAGCAATACTTCAAGCTCTAGCCAGTTTTTGGCGCGTGGGCAGTTTTCTAGCGCTTTGATCAGCAGTGGTTATCGCAATCGATACAATCATCCTCATGACCAGGTATTGGCCCGATTGGCCGCTGCTAATAGTCGTGTTTATCGAACCGATCAACTCGGCAGTATCGAGTTGACAGCGAGTGCTGAAGGTTGCCAAATAATGGGTCATCGACAACTATATAGGCGCTATTGGTGGTGATTTCCATCAGTTAAACTGTCTATAAAACAGCGATATATAGAAGCTATAAACCTAGAAGATTGTATACTAGCGCTATCTTTGACAATAACTTGTAAGACTTAGGAGTGGCTCTGTGTTAGAAATTTTGTTCTCGGGTGGTTGGTTGATGATTCCAATCCTAATGTGCTCGGTTTTATCGCTGGCGATTAGTCTGGAGAGGGCGGTGAGTTTAAGGCGCAAAAATGTGACCCCTGAAGATTTAATGTCGAGTATTTGGCTGTGGATTAAGAGTGATCAAATGAGTGATCAACGCAGACAAGACATTGCCAGTGAAAGCCCACTAGGGACTATTATTATCGCTGGTTTAGAAAGTGCTTCACTATCGCGCGGGCGCATGCAGGAAGCGATACAGGAGGCCGCGGATCGGGTGGTTCACGAATTAGAGCGCAATTTAACAGCGCTTGGCACCATTGCTGCTATTAGTCCGCTACTGGGTTTATTGGGAACAGTGATTGGCATGATCAAAGTTTTTAGTGCCATTATGCTCGAGGGCAGCGGCAATACCGCAGTGTTGGCCGGTGGTATTTCCGAGGCGTTAATCACGACTGCCGCCGGCATGTTTGTGGCGATTCCCACGTTGATCTTTCACCGTTATTTTCATCGAAAAGTGGATTCTCTGGTACTAGAAATGGAGCAGGAAGCGGTTAAATTAGTCGATAGCATGCACAGTAATGAAAATGCGCAGTAGTCCCGGAGAAAAGCAGTGAAATTTAAGCGCCGGGTTCGCCAAGATATTGATGTCAATATGACACCCCTCATCGACGTGGTGTTCTTACTGTTGATATTTTTCATGGTATCGACTACTTTCACCAAAGATTCACATTTGCAATTGCAGCTGCCTAAAGCGCAATTAAGTGCGTCAAGTGAGTCTGTGGGCAATCAATTGCAATTGGTGATAGACGCAGCGGGTCTCTATAGCATCGATGGCAAGGTGCTTGAATATAGTGGCTTGGATAATATTAAAGCGGCGATGCAAGCTTGGCTGAGTAAACACCAGTTGTCTGCAGCAGATGCACATTTAACCATCAGCGCCGATGCCGGCACCGCTCATCAGTTTGTGGTGAGTGCTATGGATGTGGCTGGGCAGTTGGGCTTTTATAAACTGAGCATAGCGACTTTGCAGACAGGAAAGCCCTAGGATGCGTTTAACCGATACCTGGTACCGCTCAACACTCAGTTGGAATATACTGTTATGGCCGCTTGAATGGCTGTTTTGTCATTTGGCTACGCGTCGTAGAGCTAGACAGATTAAACGTCAGTGGCAGGCGCCTTGTCCGGTGATTATCGTCGGTAATATTAGCATAGGTGGCACCGGTAAGAGCCCTTTGACCATCGCCTTAATTGAGAGTTTGCAGCAACAGGGTTATCAGGTAGGTGTGGTCAGTCGTGGTTATGGGGCGAAAAGAAAACAGTTCCCCTATCAGGTGCGCGCAACAGATAACTCAACCCAAAGCCCGGATGAGCCACTGATGATCGTCAGGCGCACGGGGGTTAATTTGGTGATTGACCCCAATCGAGTGCGTGCCTGTCAATATTTACTGGCCAACAATGAGTGCGACTTAATCATCAGTGATGATGGTCTACAACACTATGCACTGGGGCGGGATATTGAAATTGTAGTGATTGATGGCAGTCGGGGGTTGGGCAATGGCCACTGCCTTCCCGTAGGTCCGCTGCGCGAAGCCCCGCAGCGTCTGCAACAAGTCGATTTTGTGATGGTTAATGGTGAAAGTCAGCTAAAATATCCCCATCAGACCAATATGCAGATTGAAGCGGTGAGTTGGCATAGAGTGAGTGATGATCAGCAGATTGATTTAAAGGACTTCTCAGGGATTATACAGGGCGCTGAAGTTCATGCGATTGCTGGGATAGGTAATCCGCAACGCTTTTATAGCACACTCGCGGCACTGGGTATCGTTGCGCTTAAGCATAGCTTTGCCGATCACCATCAATACACTGCCAGTGATTTTGAGCAGATCAGTAAAACAGCCGGAGCAATCTTCTGCATGACAGAGAAAGATGCGGTAAAGTGCAAAAATATTGCCCCTGGGAACAGTTATTATCTTAAAATAGCGGCAACGTTAGATCGCACGTTTATTGACAAACTGGTAGCAGCTATTAGGCGAATACCAAAGAGCATTAACAAGAGAGAGCAATGATGGACAAAAAGTTACTTGATATTCTGGTTTGTCCGGTGTCCAAAGCACCGGTTGAATGGGATAGTGAAAAGAGTGAATTAATTTGCAGAACGAGTGGTTTAGCTTATCCAGTAAAGGATGGTATACCGGTTATGTTAGAGTCAGAAGCTCGTACTTTAACCACCGATGAAAGGCTAAAATAGCCATGGATTTTACAGTGGTTATTCCGGCGCGTTATGCCTCTACTCGATTTCCCGGTAAACCTTTGGCGGATATTGCCGGTAAATCGATGATTCAGCATGTATACGAGCGATCCATGCAGTCCAATGCTAGTCAAGTGGTGATTGCCACGGATGATGAGCGTATTGAAAAAGTGGCGAGAGGTTTTGGTGCTAAGGTCTGTATGACCAGAGCAGATCATCCATCGGGTACCGACAGATTACAAGAAGTTACCACACAGTTAGGGTTAGCTGAAGATGCACTAGTAGTTAATGTGCAGGGCGATGAGCCGTTAATCCCACCGTCTATTATCAATCAAGTGGCACAAAATCTCGCCGCTCAGTCCGGTGCGAGTATAGCCACGCTATGCGAGCCTATTGATCAATTAGAAATACTTTTAAACCCCAACAGTGTGAAAGTCTTAGCGGATGTCAATGGTATGGCGCTGTACTTTAGTCGCGCCCCCATCCCCTGGCCTAGAGATGCCTTTAATCAGCCTCAGCCCAGTCAAATGCCGAGTAGTTTTGTCTGGCAGCGACACATCGGTATTTATGCTTATAAGGTGGCACTATTGAATAAATATGTGCAGTGGGCACCCACCGCACTAGAAGAAACGGAGTGTTTAGAGCAGTTGCGGGCGATGTGGTACGGAGAGCGAATTCATGTCGCACAGGCGTTAGAAACTCCACCACCGGGGATAGATACTCCCGAGGATTTGCAGCGTCTATTGAAGCACCTAGGGTCTTTGCACTAGAAACTAGCAAAGCTGCGTGTAAGATCAAGGGCTGTAGTAATCTACAGTCCCTGGTCAGTTGCTCTGTTTAAGCGGCGTGTGACTTGATCTTTGCCTGCTGTGCTGATTTCATCACTGCAACATAACGCACCGCATTAGTGGCGGTGTTTAGGTTTAATAGCTGGATACTTTTATTATCCAAGAGCAGTGTGCCTGAATCGCTCACTCTAGCCTGAGCTTTTATCAGTCTAAAATTCTCCAAGCTGGCATTTGAGATATAAAATTCCACATCGTTAGCACCTAGTTGGTTTATGTGAGCAAAGTCCGTGTGTTTACTGGCCCTAATCGTTTTGATATCGCTCAGTGTTGCCTCAACTGAGGGACCACCATCGAATAGATCAATAATGCCATGATGCTTAAACCCTTCTTTTTCTAGCATGCGTAATGCAGGTGCCGAGCTGTTGTTCGGTACACTCAAACTGTTTTTGGCGGACTTTGACAACAATTCAACATAAATGGGATGCTTGGGCATCAGTTCTGTGATGAAAGCTGGGCCTTGAGTCGCCATGACGTTGACGGCCTGTTGAAAGTCCAGATCGAAAAACTTGCTACCTAACGCCTCCCACAGAGGTGATTTATTGGTGTCGTCAATCACGCCACGCAACTCGGCCATCACCTGATTGGAAAATCGTGATTTGGCATCAGCCATCAGTAAATAACGGGCGCGCGCCAGCATTTGACCCACACCAGGTTGGCGATATTGAGGTAATAAAAACAGTGATCCAACTTCCGTTGCCCCTTTAAAGTGTTCGACTATACTCAGTGTTTCACTTTGCTGGACTGTTTTTAAACTGTTACTTTTTCGGGTAATACGCTGGCGCTGATAAGAGTAAAAAGGTTGCTCTAAACCCAGGCCTGTATAAATAGCAGTAGTACCGACAATACGCTGGTTAGCACTGTCTTCTAGCACCATAAAATAACAGTTTTTAGTGTTGCTTGGGCTCTGACTAAAAGCCTGCGCTGACGAGTGTAACTTGTCTAGCCAACTGTGCCGGCAAGTTGGCATTGAGGTCATACCATCACCAACTTGTGCAGAGAGCGTCAGCAGAGCGTCAAGGTCGCTTATTTTACTTGGGCGAATATATAGCATAAGTGCTCCGAGGGGCTTAGATAAATTATTATCAGTATATTTTAGCCAATAATGGGCAAAATGAGCTGTCGAAATAGGCAGAATAAGGGAATTAAATGGTATTAATCAGCAGTATACAAAATATAATTCTGTTTTGGTTGCTCTTGGTCTATTGCTATGAAGTTTTAAAATCTTTAAATTAATCCTTTAAATACAGTACTTGACAGAAAAAATATTTATATTACACTTTTATATTATTACTAATTTTGTAGTTTAGGTACGAATTGTGCGTTTAGATAAAATAAATCGAAATATTCTTTCGTTGTTACAGAGTAATGCTCGCATCACCAATCAAGAACTGGCTAGTAAAGTGAATCTATCCCCCAGCTCCTGTTTACACCGGGTTAAAAAACTCGAGCAGGCGGGGGTCATAGGTCCCTACATCGGAGTGGTTAATTTAGACCGTGTCTGTCGCAGTGTGATGGCGATTATTACGGTTAAGTTGCAAGATCAGAGTACCGAAGGGTTTCAAAATTTTTTACGCTGCGCTGAGGAAATCCCCGAGTTAGTTGAATGTTATACCGTCTCTGGCGGGTTTGATATGTTTCTCAGGGTAGCCGCTGCAGACATGACTCGCTATAACCAAATTGTTAATCAGTTACTGGATATTATTCCGGGCATGGTCAACTTAAGTAGTCATATTGTGCTCAGTACCGATAAATCTTTTCGTGGCTTCGCCCTAGAATCTCTGTTGGAAGAGTAACTTAAATTGGCTGGATAGCGCCCATCCAGAAACAGCTGTCGACTGCGCTCGTCCCCAGGTGCGATCTGCACAGGGTCAGCTGTGGTGATTGAGAATGACTAAATAGCCACTGCTAAAACCGGTCACCCCGCACCATTGGTTCGCCCTCGTCACGATCCCCTGTCTGGATGAAGACTCACTAGGAAACAGAAAAATAGCTTAGTGTCAGGTTATTCTTTGACCAGTATCCGCAGCGCCATGGTGGCGGCCGCAGTTCTATTGTCCACGCCTAGTTTGGGAAAAATTTGTTCGAGGTGCTTGTTAACAGTCCGCGGACTCAGCTGTAAAATAACGGCGATTTCTCGGTTGGTTTTCCCCTGGGTAATCCAATACAAAACTTCTGACTCACGCGCGGTAATCTTCAATTGAGTTTGCAGTAGTTGGGTGTCACTGGGGCGCTCACCGTCGATCAAGCGCAGTAATATATCGCTATCTTGCTGTTCATTAACCAATTTTAAAGACAGCGAGTAGGGCAGCTGTTGTAGTGTCAGGCACTCATCAACTCTTGGATGATGAGCAAACCAGCTAGCAAGTTGGGGAGCCAAATACTGTCTTTGCCAGCGTTCGTCGGCTTTCGCCCTAGCCAAGAGTAAATAAGCTTGTGGGGTCGCCCAGAGTATTTGTCCACAATCGGAGACCGTGATTAAATGCTGGCCAGTGCTGTCGAGTGCAGAATGTGCGCTATGGGTGAGTTTCGCGTTGGCGGTGTGAACTTTCATGCGAGCTAATAGCTCGCTCGGGTTAATCGGCTTGGTTAAATAATCGACACCACCGGCATCTAAACCGCGCACTACATCTGCGCTGTCAGTTAGACCCGTCATAAAAATAACCGGTACTGCCGCCAGTCTAGCATCTGCTTTAAGGGCGCGACAGGCGCTAAAACCATCCATGTTGGGCATCATCGCATCCATCAGAATGATGTCGGGCTTGATGCGTTGCGCGATGGTGAGTGCCGCCTTGCCATCTAGAGCCACCAATACGTCCATATTGGCAGCTTCTAACACATCATTAATGAAGCTTAAGGCATCGGGGCTGTCATCTACCACTAGCACTATATCTTTGCGGTTGGCGATATTATTCATCGGCGTTGCCCTCTAAAATTTCAGTTAAGCGTTGAAATTGAAACTGATCACACAATTGTTGTAACTGGCTAAAACTCTCTGGCGTCAGCAGCGCTAAACTCTCTATTTTCTCCAGAGATTCACGTGCGCCGCGCTGAAAACCCATTTGCGCGCAGACCTGTAGTTCTCTGAATAGTGGATGATCGGGAATTTGCAAAGCTTGGTTGGTTATGTCGTCGTGCACAGAGTTTGGCGGGTAAGCTGCACAGCTGACATCAACTTCATAACTCTGGTAGATCCACTGCAACTTTAAATATTTGGCAATGCAGTCTAAGAGCAGGGCATTGGCAACCGGCTTTATTAAATAGTCGTCGTAACTATCCACATTACCGATATTGCTTTGTTGCTCTTGTACATCTGCCGACAGCATGACTATCGGTGTGTTGAAGCGATCTTGACGCAGTTGCTTAACCACTTCTAAGCCATTAATTCCCGGCATATTAATATCCAATAAAATAAAATCGGGATCTGATTTTTGCAGTAGCTGTAAGCAGCTTTCGCCGTTGTTCGCCTCGAGTATTTGAAAGCCCAGCGGCATTAATAAATCTGAGAATAAGCCCCTGACCACCGGATCGTCATCGACCAGCAAGATAGTGCGCTGGTAACCTTCATAGCCCACTACCTTGCGGGCCAAATCAGCAGTGCTTTGCGATGGCTCAATCCAAGGTAGCATTAAGCTCACTTTAAAATGACTGCCTTTATCGATGGTACTTTCTACCTGTACATCGCCGCCCATGATTTCGGCCAGTAATTTGACGATGGTTAAGCCCAGCCCCGTACCAGGTAAATTAGAGCTGTGGCTGTCTCTGACCCGTTCGAAGGGGTGGAAGATACGCTCTAGTGCCGCTGGGCTTATACCGATTCCGCTGTCGCGAATACTAAACTCTGCTACCTGATTTCGATAGCGTACCTGGAAATCTACCCGACCTTGATTGGTGTACTTGATGGCATTGGAGAGTAAATTATTAAGGATTTGACGCAGCCTTTTCTCATCGCAAATGACCATTTCAGGCAGTGGGGTTAAGGCTTTATAGCTTAAAACCAGCCCTTTTTCGCTCGCTTGTAGGGCAAACATATCAACGATTTGATTGAGTAACTCAGGTAATTTGACCTGACTTCTATATAAATCCAGACGGCCCGCTTCGATTTTAGAAATATCTAACAAGCCCTCGATCAAATCCGTGAGGTACTGGCCGTTGCGCAGGATGATCTTGAGTCCCTTATGATGCTCATGAGGCATGTTATCGCGATCCAAGAGCAGTTGGGCGTAGCCTAATACTGATTGTAGCGGGGTTCGAAGCTCATGGCTGATACCTGATAAATAGCGGCTCTTTGCGTCATTGGCATGTTCTGCCAGTTCTTTTGCCTGCTGCAGTGCCAAGTCAGTTTGCTGATGAGCCTGTATTTCAAAGGTAAGCTTTTGGGTTTGTGTCTGTGATTCTTGCTGGGCAATGCGCCTGCTATCAGTGGCGAGTAATAACAGCCAGCACAAAACGCCTGAGACGATCAATAAACTACAGAAGACGATCGTTAAGGTCTGTTCCAATAGTTGTATTTCAGAGTCTATAAGCGGCTGCATATGTCGATAAATAACCGCCAGTAGCGCGGCATTTAACAAGTTTACCACCAGTAATAAGCCAATAAAGCGCCCCAGTTGGCTAGTGATTAGCGACGACTGTTTAGCGGATAAAAATAGCGCTAAAAATGCTTTTAACTGATTGGATATACGCCCTTGGGGTTTGCAGCTGTCTGCGCAGCGTGCTTCTAAGGTGCAGCACAGTGAACAAATCGGCAGAGCGTAGGCGGGACAGTAGCTCATATCTTCTGTTTCAAAGTCATTCTCGCAGACGCTGCACTCTAAAGTAACGGTAGTTGCGTTAGAGTGTTCATCGACCTGCTCCAGCAGCGGAATCAGTTCAGGGGATTGTCTGGCGAGATAAAAGCGCCCCTGAGTCACCCAGGCGATGAGTGGCACCAAGATAAAGCAGCAGAATAAACTGACAAAATGTCCGAGGTGTTGCAGTATTTCGCCAAAAAATCCTAAATAACAGATAAGTCCGATCACCGAGGATAGCAACATCGAACCACAGCCGACTGGGTTGATGTCATAGAGGTGTGCGCGTTTAAATTCAACGTTGCTGGGGCGAAGCCCCAGGGGAATATTAATCAGTAAGTCAGCGCTGACCGAACCGAGCCAACTAACGGCGACAATGGCAAATATGCCGAGGATCGACTCCAGTACTTGATAGATGCCCAGCTCCATTAATAGCAGGGCTATCAGCACGTTAAATATAAGCCACACCACGCGCCCCGGGTGACTGTGAGTGAGTCGAGAGAAAAAATTGGACCAGGCAATTGAGCCTGCATAGGCGTTAGTGACGTTAATTTTTAGCTGGCAGATAATCACCATCAGACCCGCTAACAACAAGGCAATGGTGGGGGAGTTGGTCAGGTAGGCATAGACTCGCTGATACATCTGGCTCGGATCTATCGCCGCGAGATGGGTCTCACCTTGGCTGATCGCCAAAAAGGCCAAAAAAGAGCCCAATAACATTTTAATCAAGCCGATCACTATCCAGCCGGGCCCCGCTAATATCAGCCAAAACCACCAGCGGCGTTTATTCTTTTCAGTCTTAGCTGGCATAAAGCGCAGGTAATCTACCTGTTCACCAATTTGCGCCACGAGCGCGAAAAATACCGAGGCGGCGGCGCCGAACAGTAAAATGTCGAAGCCTCCACTGCCCTCGATGGAGCTGGGGCTGAAGTGGGTCCAATCATCTAATTGATTATATTCAAAATAAACCACAGTACCGAGCGCTGTACATTGTAATAGCAGCCAGAGGTTTTGGGTGCCCAATTGAAATTTACCAATGGTTTTAATGCCGTGGGTAACGATGGGGATGACTGCGACCGCGCAGAGCAGGTAACCTAATTGAATCGGGATACCAAACAGAGCCTGCAGTGCTGAGGCGAGAATCGCCGCCTCGATGGCAAAAAATATAAAGGTAAACGAGGCGTAGATCAGTGAGGTTATGGTCGAGCCCAAATAACCAAAACCGGCACCACGGGTTAATAAATCAATGTCCAAACCGTGTTTTGCCGAGTAGTAGGCGATAGGCGAGCTGATAATAAAAAATAATACTGCCACGGTGAGCATAGCCGCAATGGTATTGGTAAAGCCATAACTGAGGGTGACCGCTGCGGCTATCCCCTCTAAAGCGAGAAAAGCGGTAGCACCAATGGCAGTTTTTGCCACATGCTCAATGCTCATGGTGCGCCCCTTTAGGGCGGTAAACCGCAGTGCATAGTCTTCAAGCGTTTGGTTGGCCACCCATTGGTTGTAGGTGCGGCGGGTCTTGACAATTTGTTGGGATGCAGGCATTTGAGTACGGCTATTGTTGTTATTAAAAAATGGCGCTCTGATTTGGTGCAGACTCCAGCTGTTTTAGTGCAAGAGGTTATATCTGCTCCTCAATCGTGCGTAGTTGATACAAGAGCAGGAGCTTTAGATGATCAAAGCAGGATTTGTGCCAGTTACTTGTTAAATAACTATTTGCTGACAGCGCTAACGGCTCAGTGGGTAAGTTAACCCTGAATGGGTTGGAAGATAATTAGGGCTTAAGCGGCATGAGTGACTGACATTGCCAAGCATAGAGGGCGGGTTTGATCGCTAGTATCACTGCCTGTTGAGCAATATTTTTTGTTGTTTTAGCTGTTGGTTAATCTCAATTTCACAGCGTCTGCGTTGTTCTTTGTTAAAGATAGACAGGCAGAGTGAGAGGGCGATAATAGCAAAAATAACCCCACCTATTGCCTGGCCGATTAAAATGCCAGGGGCGCCCCAATAGTGCGAGCCGATTAAAACCAAAGGCAGTGTGCCTAACGTGTGGCGTCCCCAATTAACAGCAGTGGAGTACAGCGGGTAGCCGGTATTATTAAAGAAGGCATTGGTGACAAAGATAACGCCATTGAAAAAATAGGCAAAAGACAATACCCCACAAAATAGCATCACCAGCTCTGCACTGGCATCTTTGGCGTCAAACAGGGCTACAATGGTGTCGCGGGCAAAAAACAATAAGACACTGACCATGAGTACATAGATAAAGATAAATTTTAGCCCGGCTACCAGTGCTGCTTTTACTCGCGGCATTAAACCCGCCCCATAATTTTGTCCAATAATGGGGCCAATAGCCCCAGAGAGCGCAAAGATAACTGAAAAAACCACCGGGCTCATTCTCCCAATAATCGCCATGCCTGCGACGGCGAGGGTGCCGTATACTGCCATTTCTCGGGTGACGATGGCGGCGCCAACAGGGGTGGCTATATTGGTTAAAATGGCCGGCACCATGATGGAAAATACATTGTAGGCATTGCGCTTTAGCAGCGACCAACTCAGCGGCGCTAACGCATCAAGCTGGGTAAAAATTGGCCATAAGACCATGCCAAACATCGTTAACCGAGCGATGGCGGAGGCACTCGCAGCGCCTGCTAAGCCAAAATCTAAACTAAAAATAAAGATCGGGTCGAGCACTGCATTGACCAACCCCGCGGCCACTGTGCAATACATAGCGCGCTTAGCATCGCCATGGGCACGTAAAATAGCCATGCCGATAAAGGCGACGGCGGCGAAGGGCATGGTGGGCAAGATGATCTGCAAATAGCTGAGCGCTAAGTCCCGAGTTTCACCACTGGCACCGAGAAAACGCAATAGCTGGTTTAAGCCCAGATAAATACTCAACAGGGTGAATAAGCTGAATATTACGCCGATGGCTAATACAGCACTGGCGTAACTTTTAGCTTGATCACCGTTATTTGCCCCCAGAGATTTGGCCACCAGTGAGCCCGCGGCAATCGAGAGCCCGATGCTGATAGAATTGGCAAAGAATAAAATAATACCCGCATAACCGACAGCGGCGGCGAGTGCCTCCTCGCCGAGCATGGAGATGAACAGTAAATCGACAAAATCGACCGCAAAAATCATCAGTAAGCCAATCGACGAGGTGAAGGACATTACCGACACGTGGCCCATCAGACTGCCGGTTAGAAATTTGGCTGAAGCGGGAGTCGAGCGATTCTTAGCGGTCATTATTATCCCTGTCATCATTAGCAAGTGTGCTGAGTAGTGGTTGTACTATAAGGCCATAACTTGAGGAGTATAAAAGGGGCGACTGTCGTCGTCCCCTAGTTTAGATGTCTATGCAACCGGTATTATTGCACCAGTTCATTGTCGCTGAACATACCCTCACAAAGTGCGGTGGTCAGATAGCGCTCACCAGAATCGGGCAGAATTACGACAATCACCTTGTCTTTATTTTCTACCTGCTCGGCGACCCGCAAAGCTGCAGCGACAGCGGCACCACAGGAGATACCGGCTAAAATACCCTCTTCGCTCATCAGTGCTTTCGCGGTCTCAATCGCCAGCTCGTTATCAATTGTCTCCACTTGATCGATCAAGTCTAAGTTTAAATTACCGGGAATGAAACCAGCACCTATGCCCTGAATCTTATGGGGAGAAGGCTGTAGCTCCTCACCGCTGAGTGTCTGGCTGATAACAGGAGAGGCTGTAGGCTCTACGGCCACACTGATAATGGCTTTACCTTTAGTATTCTTGATGTAATCTGAGACACCGGTGATGGTGCCACCCGTGCCGACGCCCGCCACAAAAATATCAATGCTGCCATCGGTATCATTCCATATTTCAGGGCCGGTAGTCTGCATGTGGATAGCCGGGTTGGCAGGGTTTTGAAATTGTTGCAGCATTAAATGTGTATCGGTATTTGTTGCGACAATCTCTTCAGCTTTAGCGATCGCGCCCTTCATGCCTTTCGCGGGCTCAGTCAGCACTATTTCAGCCCCTAACATTTTCATTAGCTTGCGCCGCTCGATGCTCATGGATGAGGGCATGGTCAGAATTAATGAGTAACCACGTGCTGCGGCGACAAAAGCCAGGGCAATGCCGGTATTACCACTGGTAGGTTCTACCAAGGTCATGCCGGGTTTTAAATCCCCAGATTTTTCTGCGGCCCAGACCATGCTGGCACCGATACGACACTTCACCGAACCCGATGGATTGCGCGATTCAATTTTGGCGTAGATTTTAGCGTTGGGCGCTAAGTGTTTTAGATGAACCAGCGGAGTCTTACCAATAGTCTGGGAGTTGTCTTCAAATACATTCATGGTCTATTCCTTGATAATAGTAGAAAATACAAGGGGAATAATATCAAGGATTTAGCTTATATTAGTAAAGTCAGATATTTTTTTTTGTTATATCGATAGATTAATTAGTTCACAACTGCCTAACAATCATCCTCTGTCGCAGTAAATTGCAGTTTATCAATTAAATTCATGTTGCTATGAGTGAGCTTCAAACGCTTTTTGTTAAAATTTAACATATAATCTAGCGCTAAATTATCTCGTTGAATGATAGGAAATATCGTGAAATCTTTTGCCCATATTGTCAATAAAACCGCAGAGCTGAAAGCTCTTCTCACCCGTCGTATTATTTTCCTCGATGGCGCCATGGGCACGATGATCCAAGGGCACAAGCTCGATGAGCAACAGTATCGTGGTGAGCGCTTTAAAGATTGGCCAAGCGATGTAAAAGGTAACAACGATCTACTGGTACTGACTCAACCCGCTATTATTCAGGATATCCACGAGCAGTATCTGGCGGCGGGCGCGGATATTATCGAGACTAATACCTTTAATGCCACCGTGATTGCCATGGCCGATTACGAAATGCAATCACTGAGCTATGAGATCAATGAAACCGCGGCAAAATTGGCGCGCATCGCGGCGGATAAATATTCAACCCCAGAGCACCCGCGTTATGTGGCGGGGGTGTTGGGGCCCACCAACCGCACTGGCTCTATTTCACCGGATGTTAATGATCCGGGCTTTCGCAACGTCACTTTTAAAGAACTGGTCGATGCCTACACTGAGTCGATCGATGGATTGATCAGCGGTGGCAGTGATCTTATCTTAATCGAAACTATTTTTGATACGCTCAATGCTAAAGCGGCGATCTACGCGATAGAGAAATTCTTTGATGATCATCACTTTCGCATCCCAGTGATTATCTCCGGCACCATCACGGATGCCTCGGGACGGACCTTATCAGGGCAAACAACCGAAGCATTTTGGAACTCTGTGCGCCACGCCAAACCTATTTTGATTGGTTTGAACTGTGCTCTGGGACCCAAAGAGTTGCGCCAGTATGTCGCTGAACTCTCAAGAGTCGCCGACACCTTTGTCTCAGTGCATCCCAATGCCGGGTTGCCCAATGCCTTTGGTGAGTATGATGAAACACCGCGACAAATGGCGGTAGAGATGGAGGAGTGGGCAAAATCTGGCTTTGTTAATATGATCGGCGGTTGCTGTGGCACTACCCCTGCGCACATGGCAAAAATTAAGGCGGCGGTAGAGCAGCATCCTGCACGGATTATCCCAGAGCTGGCCAAAGTTTGTCGTCTGTCGGGCCTAGAGCCGATGAATATCGCCGAGGATTCACTGTTTATTAATGTCGGTGAGCGTACCAATGTCACCGGCTCCGCTCGTTTTAAACGTCTCATTAAAGAGCGCGATTACGAGACGGCATTAGAAGTGGCGCGTGAACAAGTGGCCAACGGTGCACAGATCATCGATATCAACATGGACGAGGGCATGTTAGATGCCAACTTCGCCATGGAGCGTTTTCTCAAGCTAATTGCCACTGAGCCAGATATCTCGATCGTGCCGATCATGATTGACTCCTCCAAGTGGGAAGTTATCGAAATAGGTCTGCAGTGGATACAGGGCAAGGGTGTAGTCAACTCTATCTCATTAAAAGAAGGCCACGACAGTTTTGTCGATAAAGCGCGCAAGATACGTCGTTATGGCGCCGCGGTGATTGTGATGGCCTTTGACGAAGACGGTCAAGCCGATACCTACCAGCGCAAGATAGATATCTGTCAGCGCTCTTACCGGGTGCTGGTGGATGACGTGGGCTTTCCACCGGAAGATATTATTTTTGATCCCAATATTTTTGCCATCGCCACCGGGATTGAAGAGCACGACAATTACGCGGTCGATTTTATCGAGGCGACTGCTTGGATTACCAAAAATTTACCTTATGCCAAAGTATCCGGTGGAGTCTCTAACGTGTCTTTCTCGTTTAGGGGTAATAATCCGGTGCGCGAGGCAATCCACTGTGTGTTCCTCTATCATGCGATTAAAAATGGCATGAGCATGGGTATTGTCAACGCCAGTCAGTTGGCGATTTATGACGACCTGCCGGAAGAGCTGCGTGAGTGCGTGGAGGATATCGTCCTCAACCGTCGCAGTGACGGTACTGAGCGCATGTTGGCGATTGCCGAAAAATATCGCGGTGATGGATCTGTCCCCGAGGAAGAGCAACAAGAGTGGCGCAGTTGGCCGGTAGAAAAGCGCCTCTCGCACTCACTGGTCAAAGGCATTGCCGAATTTATCGATGGTGACGTCGAAGAGTGTCGGCATAATTTTGCTCGGCCCCTAGAAGTTATTGAAGGACCGTTGATGAACGGCATGGGTGTGGTCGGTGATTTGTTTGGCGCCGGCAAAATGTTTTTACCACAAGTGGTTAAATCTGCGCGGGTGATGAAAAAAGCCGTGGCCTATTTAATGCCTTATATCGATGCTGAGAAAGAGGCGGGTGAGAGCCGCAGTGCCGGTAAAATCGTCATGGCGACGGTTAAAGGTGATGTGCACGACATCGGCAAGAACATTGTCGGGGTGGTGTTGCAGTGTAATAACTATGAAATTATCGATTTGGGAGTGATGGTCTCGGCGCAGAAAATTCTCGATGCTGCGCGCGAGCACAATGCCGACATGATAGGCCTGTCTGGGCTAATTACCCCCTCACTGGATGAAATGGTGTATGTGGCGCGCGAAATGCAGCGCCAAGATTTCCATATCCCGCTATTAATCGGCGGCGCCACTACCTCAAAGGCGCACACGGCGGTGAAAATCGATCTGGGCTATAAAAATGACCAGGTGATTTACGTCAGTAATGCCTCGCGCGCCGTAGGTGTGGTTGGCCATTTACTTTCAAAAGAGCGTAAGCCTGACTATGTCAGCCAGACGCAACAGGAATATGCAGAGATTCGAGAGCGCTTTGCCGCGCGTGCCAACGATCAGCGCCGGGTCACTATTGAGGCGGCCCGCGCCAACAAGCAAGTGATCCAGTGGCAGGACTATCAGCCGCCAGTACCGAAAAAACTGGGTGTGCAAGTGTTTAAAGAATTTGATCTCAACGAGCTGGTTAGCTACATCGATTGGAGTCCATTTTTCCACACCTGGGAGCTGGCGGGACGCTACCCTAAAATTTTACAAGATAAGGTAGTCGGTAAAGAGGCCACCATGTTGTTTGCCGATGCCCAGGAGATGCTGAGCCGCATTATCGAACAGAAGTTGTTTACCGCTCACGCAGTCGTGGGGCTGTTTGCCGCCAATGCCATCGAAGATGACATTGAGCTTTATACCGATGATAGTCGCACTGAAGTGCTGTGCACACTGAGCCACTTGCGCCAACAGACCAGTAAAATCGCCGGTAGGGCCAACCACTGCCTAACCGATTATATCGCCCCTAAAGAGACCGGAATCAAAGATTACATGGGTAGTTTCGCGGTCACCACTGGTTTTGGTGTTGAGGAATTGGCGAAAGAGTATGAAGCGGATCACGATGACTATAATAGTATTTTGGCCAAGGCCCTAGCCGATAGATTAGCCGAGGCGTTCGCCGAGCTGATGCACGCTAAAGTACGTCGTGAATACTGGGGATATGCCGTGGATGAAACCTTGGATAACGAGGGGTTAATTCGCGAGAAATATCAGGGTATACGCCCAGCCCCTGGTTATCCGGCGTGTCCAGATCACACCGAGAAAGGCAAGCTCTGGCAGCTGTTGGATGTCCAGAATAATATTGGTTTAGAGATCACCGAATCCTACGCCATGTTCCCGGTTGCCGCCGTTAGTGGCTGGTACTTTTCCCATCCAGAATCCCAATACTTTGGGGTGGCAAAAATCAGTGAAGATCAGGTGGAAGAATACGCCGAACGCAAGGGCATGAGCCAAACGGAGATGGAGCGTTGGTTATCACCTAATTTGGGTTATGAACCTGAATAAAATATTATTGATAACCTATTCAGCCTAAAGCTATTCTTGCTTTAGGCTGAGTTTTTTATAATTTTCGATCAGGCCCTCTTTTTTCATCGCCTGTAAGGCGCGACTGATCTTGGGGATTAAGTGGCGATATTTCTTATGCAAAAAAGCGTAAGTTTGTATTTCTTCCAGGTGACCTGTTTTTTTAATATTGGACAAAGACGGGTCTGCCTGAATCGCA